>CAZLTF010000305.1:0-5769 GCA_964562195.1 uncultured Bacteroidales bacterium
CGCCAATTTCTTCGTTACGCTCGTGTTTAAAGCAGTCATTGACAAAAGTCAACTCCCTAGCTTTAAACACTTCACAAGCCTCGAACTTGACGTTTTCTACCGAAGCACTATAAAAAATAAGAGTTTCGTACCAGACACTAAGTACAAGGAAAATCAGAGTTTTCTCCAAAAAGTCTTGCATTTATTGTATTCTCAAAGAGGATGTTTTCGTTTCACAGAAGCACCTCCCTTTTCTAACTTGTTCAATTCGAAGTATATACATACATCATCATCTCACAAATTAAAAAAATGAAGGCACTTCTGTGATTTTCAGCAGATCCTATATAGGGTTTGATACAAAATATCAATTTGTTCATCGATATTATTGATTTTAAAGGTATTCTCATATTCTCTGCTCTCAGCTCTTCGTTACGCTTGTGTTTAGTCCCGAAGATTCGGAACTTCCTTCATTTCAAACACTTCACAAACCTTGAACTTGGTGTTTTCTCCCGAAGCACCATCAAAAAAGGTAGTTTCGTACCGGATACTAATTTAATTGATAATACCCAAATCAATTTATTGCATAGGAACACCCGTCGTATCCCATTTTCGCAAAGCGTAATATTTCTGGATAATATCCTGATATACAGCTATGTCTATTACTTGTCCTTCCATAAATCCGGCGAGAGATTTTTCAGTAAAGAAGCGTTCGGGGACTTTGTCATCTTTATGGCTTCTACCATTACGAAGGTTATAAATACGTGAAAGACGATCAATGTCTCCTCCGATTTTCAGCAAATCATCACCGGTATAATCCGTATCAATAGCAGCATTGAGCAATTCTGCCAGCTGATCTAAATTCAAAGGTACAAAATCACAAATTACCAGACTATTTCGAATATTGGTAGTGTCAAGACCATCAGCAACGGCTTGTGGAATGTCTTCAATCGTAAAGTCGGGACCCATTTCCGTTTCGGGCATCCACAGACGCGTATGACTGGCAAAATCCGCTACACCAAAAATAATTGCTTGTGTAAGAGAACCTTTCGGGCTGATGCCTGAGAGTTCCATTCCGTAAGTATTAATAGCAAAAATCTCACTTCCTTTGCCTATTTTCTTAGCTGCTACTTTTGTACCATCGGCAAAAATAGCTCCTACTCCTTCGCGAAATGCCATTTTGAATAGCATCTCTCTTTGAGCTACCGCATCACCCCATTTCAATTCAAAACCATTCCACTTATCCAGTAGTTTTTTTTCGAATACTTCCATTGCAAAAGCGATTGTTATTCCGGCGCTGATAGTATCCAATCCTAAGTCATTGCATATCTCGTTTGCCCAAGCAATATCTTTGATGTTGTTTACCATATTGTCTGCACCTAAGAAAGCAGCAGTTTCATATTCGGGACCTTCGATGACATGATCATCCCATTTTGCCCATTTTGAACAACGGATACCACAATTGTAGCAGCTGGTATCTACCCAATTTAGTTCTATGCGTGCTGCTTCCGAATTGATCTTATACCAATCGTCAAAATGTACTAATTGGTGATTTTTTGTTGGTAAATAACCTAATTCTTGTCCACTGGCGACGCATTTCATAGTACCTTTTTTTCTTCGATAGAGTACACCCGGATCAGCTAAAATATTCTTAGTAAGGCGTTTGTTAACTTCGTTGAAATGATCTGTGAGATATTCTATCTTATAATTTCCATCGGCTACGATGCCTTTGAGGTTTTTGCTTCCCATCACAGCTCCTGCACCACCTCGACCATATTGGCGGTGTTTGTCCACACCTATGCAAGCCATTCTACTCAGGTTTTCACCGGCTTGCCCGATGATAGCGACGCGTGGATTTTTTCCAATCTTTTTATACCTTTCGGTTAAAATATCCGTAGTTTCAAAAATCCCTTTTCCCCAATATTGCGTAGCATCCTCAATTTTAGCTTCTTTGTCTGTAACATACAGATATACAGGTTTTTCGGATTTTCCTACAATAATCATATAGTCCAATCCTGCGGCTTTCAATCGAGGTCCGAAGTTTCCCCCTACGTGGGTATCTAAAGCTCCATTGGTTAAAGGCGATTTGGTTACCAAAGTGGTTCTAGCACTGGTCTGAACTTTCGTTCCGGTAAAAGGTCCATTGACAAAAATTAAGGGATTATCTTCTCCCAAAGGATCAGGATTGGGAGCTATCTTATCCAAAATAGCAAAACCTAAGCCCTTGCCACCAATATATTTTTTTACCAATTCTTTGTCTGTGTCTCTTCGCTCAATGATTTTATTTGTCAAATCAATGAATAGATATTTTCCTGTATATGCCATATTTGTTGTTTGTTTCTAACTTAAATATTTTTTTTGTCAAGTGTTTTTGAATTAAACTGTATTTATTTATTTTAAGTCCGGATTGTGTATTTTTATCACAGTTTTCCCCATAGTATCTTGCAAGCTATTATTTTCCTGCTTTTGTTCTATCACTTCCCAGTATCCTCCTTTGTGCGGACCAATTCGCTTTACTATTCCTCTTGTTTTCAGTTTGTTAATAATCCATTCAACGCCTCTTTGATTAAGTCCTGTGATGGTTTCCATTTCTCTAACCGTTATTTTTGGGTTTTCTTTTATTGCCATTAGCAATATTTTTGCAGTTTTTCCCACCGTTATTTTTGCAGTTGCTTTTTCATATTTTTCCATGGTTTCGTTTACTGTCATTTTCACGGTTTTCTTTTCATAATTCTTCCCACTTTCTTCCACAGTTTCCTCCACAATTATTGGGAAATAATTTTCAACTTCAGGCAAGGGAATGATGATTTTAAAAATGTCATCTTCTATCAATTCTGCTTGTTTTCCGTTTGAAAATACCGGTGTATATTTATAAATATTTCTTACTCCTGAACCGAGTTCATCAGCTCTTCCAATCTCTCTAAAGAATCTGGCAATTTTCGGGTTTTTGGGAAAAGGAGAAAAGTTTTTTGTATTAATTAATCCTATCCCGTGCGCACGCTTTGCATTTTCGGTTATCACATTTTCTCTCCCGATAATCAATTTTGAAGGAAAAGGACTAAGATATTCCCGATGTATCAAAATATTACTTACAACCTCACGAAAAATCTTATTTCTCAAAGAGATTCTATTTGTTCCTTCAATATAAAAAGGGTCGTTTAAATGTTTTTTGACAAAAGTTAATAATCTTTCAAAACTATCAATCAGGTTGGTTTCAACAATATCTCTATCATCATAACGATCCAGATTGTTCCGTCTCAAAATGGCATCTGTTTTGTGATAAGGAAGTAGCGAAAGGATCACTTCGTCACGAGCAAATAATAAACCTGCTGCCAAAGTATATCCTTCTTTTCCACTTGCATAATCTTTTTGATAAAAACCAAGGCTATGAAGAATCTCTGCATTAGTCATTTTTATCCAAGGATGGGTGGCATTGACACCTCTCACAATCTTACGAACCCGGTCAAAAAGCTCACCCCTAAATTCTTCCATTGTCAAATATGGGAAAACCTTGTTTTCCGAAAATACCGATTGCTTTCGGATGTAGAGTAAGGTAACATTATCCGTGTGATTCGTTATATCCAAATCTCCATTTTCGTTTCGGTCAAAGAATCTTCCATTCACACGGTGTACTTGCGAACTCTCGGGCACATAGATAACAATAATAATTTTCCCATTTATTTTGATATCCTCAATTGTGAGATAAACGGGAGGAGTAAATTTTTGCGGATTATTGATGGCGTCAATAAATTCCTTTTTCATTTTTGGAACAACATCCGGATCAACCCCAATAATTTTGCCTGCATCATCCACACCCAAGAAAATATAACCGCCCACCCGATTCAAAAAAGCACAAACCGTTTGATAAACCGACTTGTTTATCTCATTTCTGACTTTTTTAAATTCAGTTTCAATCGTTTCACCGATTTGAATACGCTTTTTTATTTCTTTTGTGCTTATCATTCAAATATTATATCTCGATAAAAATTATTATATCACAGATTACGATTCTTAAACGAAGATAATCAGGTTTATTTCAATTGTAAATCGCTTGCTACTGAGGTTGAGAATAAATAGTAACTTTAGCTTAATTTAATATCCTTTATGAATCCGCAAAATATCAGTCAAAATAGAAAATCCCGTTTCAATCTTGCCTGCTCCGGGTCCTACAATAGTAATATCATTGACCAAATCTGTGGAGAAAGTCAAAGCATTGGTAGCTCCCATAATTCCCGCGAGAGGGTGCGAAAGATCCACCATCATAGGTTTGACGTAAGCATCGACGCTGCCGTCTTCCAATAATTCGACCGAGCCAATCAATTTCCAACGTTTGTTTTCACTTCTTGCTTTTTCGATATCGGCGGGAGTGATTTTGGTGATACCATCTACTTTCACATCTGTGATTTTGATTCCGGCACCCATCACCACATTGGCTAAAATACAAACTTTTGCTCTGGCATCATAACCTTCTACGTCTCCCGTAGGATCCGCTTCCGCATAACCTAATTTTTGTGCAATTTTCAAAACTTCTTCGTATGCCATTCCTTTTTCCATTTCCGAAAGCATATAATTGGTTGTACCATTGAGAATACCATAAGCTTTGGTAATAGTATTTCCGGCCAAAGGACCATCGGCAAGGTTGAGGGTGGGTGTACCTGCCATTACAGTTCCTTCGATCAGAAAACGAACATTATTGGCTTTTGCAAGGGCGGTCATTTCATCATAGTAGAGGGCAGCAGGTCCCTTATTACTGGTCACAATGTTTTTTCCGGCTTTCAAGGCGGTGCGTACGTGTTCTACGGCAGGACCTCCGGTTTGCAAATCCGTATAAGTCAGTTCACACCACGTCGTTACATTGCTGTTTGCAATCAATTCAAGTGTGGACAAAGAAACCAAATCACCGGTAAATTTTTCTTTATTTTCGGCTTGTTTTAAAAGTAAATCCATATTTAGACCATCGGCATTATATACATTGCCAAAGGCGAAATCAGCTACTGCAACAATCTGATATTCAAAGTTGTATTTCTCTTTGAGATATTTCTTTTTGTCTCTTAAAATTTCTGCAATTCCTCTTCCTACAGTTCCAAATCCTATTAATCCGATTTTATGTACCATATTTCTATATATTTATGTTTAAAAATGAAGCACAAATTTACAATAAATTCGATTGTTAGAAAGATTTTTATTATTGATTAATCCGTATTATTCACAGGGAAAACATAAATCATTTATATCTATCAGACAATGTGATAAATAGATAAATTTATACCCGTTTTTAATGTCTATTTTTTGGTGTCCCTTCTGCCAAATTTTAGAAGTACCATACTTTATGAAAATATTTTCTTTAGCTCGGAATAAAATCAATTTTTTCTGTTTTTTAAATCAGATTATATTACATGAGTTCAGTCTAAAAAGGTAAAATCATTGATTTTACTGTTTTTAATCTGCTGATAATCAGACTTATTAATTTTTGAAATCTGAGAATCTGTGGCTTTTTTTACTGGACTCATTTATAAGATAATAAAATACACAAGCAATAAATTATGACCAATAGAATAGACAAAGAAATGGTATTAGTAAACAATCAACTTATCCTTATCAAAGATGTAAAATACATTAAAGGGGATAGATATAATACCTCTAAAAAATTAGACCATTGTCTGAGTTGTGTAACAGCAAGAAATAAAAATAATATTTTTAAGCATAATAAGAAAAAATATAGTATCTTTGTGCTTTAAAAATAACGTTCTTAAAAATATTAGAGTACTTTCGACTCTTGGGGAAGAAGAAGAA
>CAZLTF010000306.1:0-1944 GCA_964562195.1 uncultured Bacteroidales bacterium
GATTTTTCCTTTTGATTCTTCATAGCTTCTACCATCATCAGGACAAGAGGTAGCGGTTCGAGTGAGGAGAATATACCACCGATAGCAATCCAATACTCATCCAGACCTTGCCAGAAATAGTGGTGTCCCACACCCAAAGTACCGGACATCATAATCAGAAACAACTCAAAAAACATGACACGCTCGGCAGTTTTTTGGGAGATTAACCCCAAAGAAACCGTCATAAATGCAATCACACCGGCAGCAAACAACTCAAAAGTCAATTCCACCCAAAGGTGAATCACCCACCAGCGATAATAGTCATCAACGGTAAAATTAGGCATCACCTTGTGCACCGGCATCATTCCTGCAATATATAAAGTGGCAATCCCGAATGCCGACCAAATAATCGTCCCAACCAGTGGATTGTTGGTCGATGCTTTTTTGATCAAAGTAATAATCAACAAAAACCAGAATACCAAGCCGACAACCAATCCGATATCCCATACACGCCCTAAATTCAGCAACTCACGACCTTCATTTCCAAGCCAAAACCAAGTATCCCTCATCTGACCGGTAGCTCCCATATAGAGTCCCACAATAGCACCAACCGCTACCACAAGCAAAGCACCCCAAAGCACATCTACCAACCAAGGAAATTTATGATCTTTGTTTGCAACCCAAGGCGCAATCAAAAGTCCACCCACGAGCCAACCTACTGCAACCCAAAGAATAGCAAGCTGCGTATGAATAGAACGCAACACATTAAAAGGTAAAATACTTTGAGAAAACACAAAATCTTTTTCAGGTACTGCATAAAGGTGTGCCAAATATGCTCCAATAAAAAGTTGTACTACAAATAATAAGGAAACAATCGGAATATATTTCAAAAGTTTCTTTTGTGACTTAAACATACTCGTCACTTTCAATGCAGGAGCCAGCACTTCATTTTTATCCTTCTTGAATAAATACTCATAAGATAAGAAAATCACAAAAATCGTCAATGCCCAAAGCAATAAAAACTCCCAAAGGGAAACGATATGATTATTGTAAGCCAAATCTTGATCTACCAGAGGTTCGTTTGGCCAATTGTTTGACCAAGTACGCTCCTCTCCTACTTTTCCCTCTGTTCCCGGACGAAGCGAAGAAGCTACCATCTGGGACCAATCGACAAAAGCAGCAATCTTCTCAGCTTCATTTTTATAGATTACGCCTCCGGCAAAAGCGCGTTTGCGATCTCCATTTACCAGCATATCCGTCAGCAAAGCTACATTATGTTTATATGCAGCGGCAGAAGCATCCGTATAAGTAACACCCTCTTCCAATAATTTTGTTTGCTCATGAAAATCTTGTTTTACACGTGCCTTTACCGCACCACGCTCAACATCCGTCAATTCCTTACCGGTCTTTCCGTAAAGCTCCTTTCCATAATAATCATACAAAAATTCCGCTCTATGATGGAAAAAATCAGTCGTAAAATCGGGTCCCATATATGCTCCCATTCCCAACATCGTACCCCAATCCATCAAATCAAATTCTTGAAAATAACCTTTCCCTTCCACTACATCTTCATAGGTGTACAACACCTCCCCCGATGCAGATTTTACTACCTTGGCAATAGGCGGAACTTCCCTTTGCAAATTAGCCGTGAAATATATCAAAGCGGCTACCATAATAATCGCTATGAACCAAAAACTCGTATAGAGTCCCTTTTTGCTCATAAATTTGTCCAATAGTGTTTCTTTCATTTCCTTTCTTTTTAATTTATAAATCTATTTTATACTCAATATACTACTTCGATATAGTATTAATATTCAAAAAAAACTAAAATCTTCCTACCTCCGAAAAAATAATCTCTCCCAACTTTGTTTGTTCCAACGTACGTATTATCTCTTTTTTATTTTTTTCCCATACATAATGCATAGCACAAGGATTTTCGGACGAACACTCGTGAAAACCAAGCAC
>CAZLTF010000307.1:0-3404 GCA_964562195.1 uncultured Bacteroidales bacterium
AAAGCGAATAATTTATTTCCGCTTTACAAAGTAATGAACAACTCACCTTCTGCCGGCTGCTGACTATCCAAGTTGTATCAGTGCTTTTATACTACTGAAGCCTAATTTTTGGCACATATTCCTCCGGTGTGTGTCAATGGTTGTCTTGGATACATTTAGCTCTTTTGCTATTTCTTTTCCTGCTTTGCCACCTTGTTAAAAAAAACTCTGTATCCTTTATTTAAAGAGTGTGATTTTCTAAAAATGGGTGTTCCGAGCTATATTTGCATTATGTTTTTACGAAAAAAGAAAAATAAATCGGGTAGTACCTCTGTTCAAATCATCTCAAAATCAGGAGGCGAAGTATCTGTTGAAATTGATTATTAAAAATATAAAGATGACAGCAAGTGGAATGCTTTAAAAGCGTATATCACAAATTCAAGATTTTCAAATAAAAAAATGCAGAGAATTATGGCAATCTGTGGTATATTGAAAAATCATATTTATTACTTGGAAAAAGCCAAAGAATTTACACATAATAAGTATGAAATAACATATACATTACCGGAATCAAAACATACAAAATCAAAATTATTAAAATTGAATAACCAGCAAGCGGAACTTTTTCAGATTATTTTTTTTAAAATCTTAGGATGTTCCATTGACGAAAACAGGGCATGCTTGTTGAGTCAATTATACATGCTCGTAATTTAGAATAATCCTAAATGAAAAATAGTATGAAGGGTGTTACAAAATAGTACTTTTGCGTTTTTTAAAATTATAGTTGATATGAAAAATATGATTACAAAATTTGGCTTATTGAGCCTTATGTTAATGGGGGCGGTGGGTGTCTTTTCGCAAGAAACCTTGGATCCTCGTCTGTCTTCAATCCTTGAAGTACAGCAGTACAACAGAGCTATTCATATTATGGCAATGCTGCTAATCGGGTTTGGATTTTTGATGGTTTTTGTCAAAAAATATGGACGCTCAGCGATTACAGCAACCTTTTTGTTGGTAAGTGTCTCTTTACCTACCTATCTGGCTATCAAGAGTTTGGGGATGTTTGAGGAGCGTGGAGAGATTGAACAATTTATTTTGTCTGAGTTTGGAGCTGCCAGTTTGTTGATTGCGGCAGGTGCTTTGCTGGGTAGGATAAAGATGTATCAATATATGGTATTGGGTTTATTATTTATTCCGTTTTACATTTTCAATGAGTTGGTAGTCGTGGAGGATCATTTTGGTTTTGTCGGTACGATAGCGGACACCGGCGGATCTATTGTGATTCATGCTTTCGGGGCATTGTTTGGTATTGCCGCAGCGATTTCACTCTCTACACAGAAGCAACGGGAAACGCCTATTGAAGCGGATGCTACTTCGGATCGTTTTTCTTTGCTTGGGAGTATGATATTATGGGTTTTCTGGCCAAGTTTTTGTGCTGCATTGGTGCCGGTAGATGTAGTTCCTTTTGCGGTTGTTAATGTATTTATTGCTTTAAGCGGTTCAACGATTGCTACTTATATCGCTTCTACTTCCATACGAGGAAAAATTAATGCAGCGGATATCGCCAATGCTGCCTTGGCGGGTGGAGTTGCCATTGGTGCTACATTTGATCATGCCAGTCATTTTGAAGCGATGCTTATCGGTTTGATTGCCGGGGCAATTTCTACTGTAGGATTTGCTATTTTTCAAGAGAAACAAGAAAAATTTCATAAAATTGTTGATACCTGCGGTGTGTCCAATCTTCATGGTATTCCCGGACTTTTTGGGGGCTTCGCCGCAATAGTAGTGGTGGATAATATTGATGTTGGTGCACAACTTAAGGGTATTCTGATTACTATTGTTGTTGCTGTTGTTTCGGGATTCTTGGTTGGGAAATTGGTCTCACTAATGGGGAAACCGGATGCCATTTATGACGATATCAATGAGTTTGAGGATGTTGAATAGCATTTTTTAATGATTTTCAAAAGCCTACAATGGTTCAATTGTAGGCTTTTTTTATGAAATTCCTCCGGCAAGGTGATCGCGGAGAGATATTGTTTTTCTTGTTAAAGATTTGGAATAATTATTGCTGTAAGCAGAAAAAAAGTAATACTATGAAAAATATCGGTGTTCTCTGTCTTTTATTTTTGCCATTTTTTGTTTTTGCGCAGCAATATGAAAATCTTATTTTTGAAGGCGGAGGGATTCGCGGTTTGGTCTATGGTGGTGTCGTGCAGGTGTTGGATGAAAATGCTACATTGGAAGCCATTCAAAATGTTGCAGGAACATCTGCCGGAGCTATTGTGGCGCTTGCAATTTCTTTGGGATATAGTGGGAGAGAGGTGAGTGAAATTATTTATAATACTGAATTTCAGAATTTTAATGATGGGAAATATGTTTTTCTCGGAGGGACATACCGCCTCAACAAAAATTTTGGTTGGTATCAAGGGGATGCATTCGAGAATTGGTTAGGAGAGATCATTAAAAAGAAAACCGGTAATGAGAATACTACATTTCAGGAACTGTCTGATATGGGATACAAAAATCTCTACATTACCGCCACCAGTCTCAATTTTCAAAAATATCTTGTCCTGTCCAAAGAAACCTATCCCGATATGCGAATTAAGGATGCGGTACGTTGTTCGATGTCTATCCCCTTGTATTTTGAAGCCTTGTTTCTGGACGAGAAGGGTGAGCTTCACAAAGAACAAAATGAGCAACAAACATACCATCTTGTAGTAGATGGGGGATTTATTACCAATTTTCCTATTTTTATTTTTGATAGTGTCTATGTTGAAAATGGGAGCGAAAAAAGAATTGCCAATCCCAAAACATTAGGGGTGCGAATTGATACGGATGAGCAAATCGAGTATGACAAAACCGGCAAGGGGTTGGCACCCCAAAAGATTGAAAACCTCAATGATTATTTGTATGCTTTTTATGTTTTTGCAATCGAAAATCTCAATCGTCAGCGATTGATACCCGAAGATTGGGATAGAACGATTTCGGTCTCTTCGGTGGGGATTGGCGAACGTGTCAGGCATTTGTCTGATGCAGAGAAGGACAGGATGATAAAAAGCGGAATTATTGCTACCCGTAAATTTTTTCAGGAAAAAGTGAAGTAGTTTGCTTTCTCCGCCAGACGTCTTAAACCTCCCTGCTTATCAACAAAAATTGTTAATAAAAAAAACATAAAATATACATATAACAAGCTGATAATGTGTGTCTTTGCATTTCGAAATATGTATTAAAAAATACAATCCAAACGATCATCTGCAAAAGCTTTTGTTTTTATTTTTTGGGCAAATATTGCTCTCAGGAAGGCATATAAATCGATTGAAGGCAATTAATAGTGACCGCCGAAAAAACTCAAACACGTGAAAGAAGATGAAATACGTGAAAATATCAATAATAAAATGCAAAAAAAAACAGCGCTTCATCCAAAA
>CAZLTF010000308.1:0-3562 GCA_964562195.1 uncultured Bacteroidales bacterium
TACTTATAATGCAGTGACCAACTATTCATATTTTATGCCATTTTAAATTTTTTCTTTAATATTAGAAAGTTATATTTACACAACATGAAACAAAAAAGACCCCTCCCCTGTCTTTGTTGAATTTTGCAACATTAGGTAACGCTTCGGTAACATGTAATATGCCCAAATCAGATAAAGGCTATTAAAACCAGGTAGAAATGAATGAAGGGAGAGAGAACCGAAAAAGGTTTTATATCATCCCTATTTCAAAATGCAACAACACAGAATGCCTTCTATTTGATCATTCTAAATGGTATTTTTTGATTTTTCGCCATAATGATACACGGTCGATTCCTAGAATTTCGGCGGTCTTTGTCTTGTTCCAACCTGTCTGGTCCAAGACCCATCTTATGTATTCCTTTTCTTGCTCTTCAAGATTTGGCCAGCGTCCTTTTTTGGGTCTGAATGTCACCACCTCTATATCCGGAAGGTGTTCAACCCCAATGGTATCCCCATGACATAGCACGATGGCCCTTTCGATTATGTTTTCTAATTCCCTAACGTTTCCTGGAAAATCATAATTGAAAAGCATGGCCATGGCCTCAGGGGTGATATTGGTCACTTTTTTTCCAGAGGATTCGCTGTGTTTTTTCATAAAAAAATGAATAAGGAGCGGAATGTCTCGTTTTCGCTCAGAAAGAGGTGGGATCTCGATATTTACAACATTGATCCTGAAATAAAGGTCCTGTCGGAACTTACCCTCTTTCACCATCAATGCCATATCCCTATTCGTTGCAAAGAGAAAACGAACGTCCACCTTTATTGGCTTGGTGGACCCGATCCTCATCACCTCTCTTTCTTGAAGGACTCTCAATAACTTTACCTGCATTGACGGCGTGATTTCCGTAATTTCATCTAGAAAAAGGGTCCCACCATTGGCTGCCTCTATAAGCCCTTTTTTCATGGTGTCCGCCCCTGTATAAGATCCGCGCTCGTGTCCGAACAATTCATTAGCCAGGAGTTCTTCCGTGAAAACACCGCAATTAACTGCGACCATCGGAGCATTGGCCCTGGGGCTTGATTCATGGATGAATTTTGCAATTACCTCTTTTCCTGTTCCGCTCTCTCCAGTTATAAGGATCGTGCAATCACTTTGTGCAACCTGGCTCGCCACCTTTAGAACCCTTTTCATTGCAGGGTCCTCTGCAATAATCCTGAGATTTCTGGTTTGCTCAATACGTCTTTCAAGATTTCGATTCTCTATTTTCAGGCGTCTTTTTTCTAGCGCCTCAGCAACAGTCTTTCTCACTTCCTCGATCTTATATGGCTTGGAAATATAGTGATAGGCACCTGATTTCATTGCCTCGATAGCTGAATCCACAGTCGCATATCCTGTAATCATAATAACCTCTGTATCGGGATAGAGCTCCTTTGACCTCTTTAACACCTGCAACCCATCTATCCTGGGCATCTTTAAGTCCGTGAGGACGAGATCGAACTCACACTCCTCTAGAAGCTGAAGGGCCCTGGTCCCACTCTGAGAAGCAGTGACCTCATACCCTTGCTTCTTCAGTATGTGTTTTAGATTGCTAAGCGCAATCTTTTCATCATCAATCACCAAAATCTTGCTACCTTGAGTCACGATCTCGCTCCCTTGCCAGTTTTAACCTCTAAGGGTTTTATGGGAAGTGTGATAACAAAAACAGCACCATATCCTGAATCGCTCATGACATGGATATGACCATGATGTTTCGTTACGATTTCATGTGTAATAAAAAGACCGAGACCAGAACCCTCTCCTACATCTTTTGTTGAAAAGAATGGATCAAAGATCTTATCCTGTAATTCTGCTGGAATTCCAGGTCCATCATCCTTGACCTTTATCTCACAGATTCTGCTTCTCTGGTCCACAGTGCCATACAAGACAATGTTTCCTGATCCGGCTAATGCCTGGATCGCATTGTTTATCAGGTTAATCAGGGCCTGTTGAATCCTTTGCCGATCTACTACCAGGGTTCCGTCATTTTCTATTTCGATTACAAAATTAATACCCGGCGTGATCTTGTCTAGTACTAGATTTCCTGTTTCTTCAAGAAGATCGCTCAGTTTAACCGACTCAAAGAGCATCTCCTTTCCTCTTGAATACTCAAGGAGGGATTTAACCGTGCGTTTAGCCCTTTCTGCTTGATCTAGAATCTGTGCAAGCATCTCATGGCAGAATTCTCTTTCAATCTCTTCTTCCTCCTGAAATTCTTCTTTTAAAATCTCTGCAGAGGTAACGATATTTGAGAGGGGATTGTTCAATTCATGAGCTACTCCGGCAATGAGAGTCCCAAGTGCTGCCAGTTTTTTCGATTGGATAACCTCTTTTTCTCTTTCTTTTATTTTGTTGATCATGGATCGCAGCGCTACATGAATTGCCCTTATCTCTTCATCTCTGTGGCGAACATCACATTCCTCAAAGTGCCCATCTGCAATCTTCTGAGTACAAACTATGATCTCTCGAAGGGGCTTTACTACAGACATAGCAAGTTGATCTTCAATGATCAGCACAAGGAAAAGAACGAATATTCCAAAGATTATTGTACTAGAGGTGATGATTCGCAGGGTCTTTGCTATAGCAAACTTTTCATCTTGCCTAAAGCTATGAACCAAGATCCCAAGTCTGTGTCCATGCTGCCTTACCTGATTTTCCAAGAGTTTTTTCTTTTCAGGATCTTTGGTCTTTATCAATTTTTGCATCAAGTTCTGGTACTCATATATCGTCTCTATAATAACGGGCAGATAGTATTTGCCATTTGGAAGAGAGGAAAAATTCTTTTTGTTTTCGGAAACAAGCCACTCAATCTTACTGACTGTTGACAAATTGAGAATGTAATCAGAATGTTTTCCATAGAGAAACCAGTTTTTTTCAAACCGTCTAAGGTCGAGAACTGCCTCGAGAAGATTCTCCGTTGCATCATGCATGGTCATTCGCCATTCTAATTTTGAAAGATCGATCCACTGCAAAACTGCTGCAAACAAAACAATCCCGAGAAATATGTAGTATCCCCATAGCACCCTTTGAGCTAGACTTTTTGTCCAGGGAGTCTTCATAATTTTGCTCGTGTGCTACTTTTGTTCACAGAACTTTTTTGTTGCAAAATGCAACTATTGTGTAACAAAATTCAAATTGATATATTACACTCACTACAATTTTATCCTTTAAAAATAGATAGATATAATTTTATGTCTATGCTCCCAAATATTTAATGTTGCAAAATTTGAACCCCGGTATAAAGCAAGCTACTAGTAAGCCAACCTTGATCTGGAAACAATCACATAGGGTTTCCATAGCAGGAAGATAGAGGCAGTGGTTACTGCAATGCATCTATAAATAGAAAAATCTGTAAAATTTTGAGCAAATGACTTTTATTCAGATCTTTCTTCAGGGCTCCTGGCTACTAGCTGAGAAAACAAGACCAGAAGACACGAGGAAGTAGCTATATGATAACCACTTTTAGGATCAGGAAATATCTAAAATACAACACGAGATTTAGACAAAGCGCTATGGTCAAGGTTTTGCGAGGACAGGAACGTGTAA
>CAZLTF010000309.1:0-2740 GCA_964562195.1 uncultured Bacteroidales bacterium
AGATGGAGTCCGAGAGTTAATTATGAAGAAAGTCGAAAGGCGATCGGCTATATTGACAGAAAGAAAGCCACACAAGCCGATTATGACCACATTGGATTTATGTCCGGTCTGGAAGTACATCAACAATTGGACACAAAACACAAATTGTTTTGTAAATGTCCCGTTGGGAAACTTCAAAAACCCGATGATTTTGATGCGGAGATTGTACGTCATATGCGTCCTACGATGAGTGAATTGGGAGAATATGACGGGACAGCCCTGATGGAGTTCAAGACCCGCAAAAATATCACTTACCGTCTCAAGAAAGAATCCGCTTGTACTTATGAAGTAGATGACACGCCCCCTTTCCCTATCAACAAAGACGCACTTGAGATCGCCATTCGTATTTCGATGCTTTCCAAGCTAAATATTGTCGGAGAAGTACATATCACACGCAAGCAATATTTAGACGGGAGTATTCCGGCGGGTTTTCAAAGAACGGCTATCGTAGGTGTAAACGGACAAATAGAACTTCCACACAAAAGCATAGGTCTAATCCAACTTTCGATTGAAGAGGATGCTTGCCGCGAAGTTTCTGATATTGGTCACGAAAGAATCTATCGTACCGACCGGCTTGGGACTCCGCTTATAGAGACTGTGACTGAGCCGGACTTCGTCAATCCGGATGAAGTACGGGAAGGATGTGACTATATTCGTTTTCTCAATCGTAGTACAGGAATGGTGCGCACAGGACCGGGTGCCGGAAGGCAAGATGTAAATGTAAGCTGCAAAGGAGGAACACGGGTAGAAATAAAAGGAGTCTCCCATACCAAATGGATACCACAATTGACACACAATGAAGCTTTCAGACAATGGGCTTTGCTGCATATCCGATCAATACTCACAACAAGAGTGAAAGACTATAAAAATTGGAAAATCAAAACGTATAAACTTTCCAAAAGTGATCTCAGAGGAAATACGAATATGAAGGATGTCTTCGACAATAACCACCAAGTATTACTGGTAAAATTGCCTCATTTTTACCGGATTCTTTCCCATTTCACCCAGCCCGGCAAGATATTTGCCGACGAGATCAGCGAACGTCTCAAAGTGATTGCTTGTCTGGATCAACCCAATATGACTCATAGCGAGGAGCTTAATCCCATTCTGACGGAGGAGGAAGCAATGCGTTTTTTCAAAAAAATGAAAGCCGGCAAAGATGATGCATTTATTCTTTTTGATGCTCCCCAAGATGACGTTGACACCGCTTTGCAGACCATCGAGGAACGATGCAAGATGGCATTTGAGGGTGTACCCGAAGAAACGAGAAAATCTTTTGCGGACGGCACCACGATTTTCGAGAGAGTACTTCCCGGAGCCGATCGTATGTATCCGGACACAGACTCCGCTCCCATCCCGCTGACCGAAGAGTATATCGAAAATCTACGAAAAGAACTGCCGGAAGATATCATCAAACGCTACCGCCAAATGAAAAAATGGAAGATCGCCGAACATACTTATACTTACATACTAAGCAAAAACCTATACCCTATCATCAAAGAAATCATTCATACACACGACATCAAACCTGCATACATCGGTAAATTTTTCGGACAGATACTAAAACACCAAGAAGGACAGAAAAAATTGAAAGATAAATTTAACTACAAAATATTATTGAAACTATTTGATTTCCTGAAAAATGAGAAAATTGAATATGAGCTTGCCGAACGGATGCTTCCCGTCTTGCTGGAACACCCGCTAATGCAGTTTGATTCGATAGTAACTGAAATTGGTTTCAAAAGAATTGGCGAAGAAGAGATTGCTGAGAAGATCGAATTTTTGAAAAATAAATTTACTCTTCTCAAAGGCAAAGACAAAAAGAAAGCAAAAACCGATTGGCTGATGGGTGAGCTACGCTATATCGCAGTAGGCAATATCCCCTTAGAGAGTCTTTACAAAAAAGTAATCTCCTAATATTCAATCACAAATAACAAAATAATCAGTGAATAAATAAATATACATAAATGGCAAACGATTTTTTTCAAGGATACAAAGGCGAAGCATTGGAAGTATTGAAGAAGTACAATGTTAGAGTCTGGGGACAAGCCAGCGTGGATACCAAACGTGGTGAATTTGTAGGCACGGTTTTGCCGAGGGCAGAAAACGATGATGATCAGCACATTGTAATGAAAATTCCAACCGGATATAACATCGGCGTGGATATCCGCACAATCAATTCAATGGTAGAAACAGGCTACAAAAAAGCCAATTATCAAATTCCCGAACAAGAATTTCCTTACACTCCGGGACTCCCCAAAGTAAAATTATTTGGTACCGGCGGAACAATTGCCTCACGTCTGGATTATCGAACCGGCGCAGTGATACCGGCATTTTCTCCGGGAGAATTGTATGGCGCTGTCCCTGAACTTGCAGATATTTGCAATCTGGATACCGAAAAAGTTTTCGCTGTATTTAGTGAGAACATGGGACCCAAGCAATACATTGCTTTGGCAAAAGCCATTGGCAAAGAAATCAAAAAAGGGACGCAAGGAATCGTTATCGGTCACGGTACGGACACCTTGCAACACACAGCAGCAGCATTGACTTTTATGGTTCAAGATTCTCCTATCCCAATCGTTTTGGTCGGTTCTCAACGTTCTTCGGACCGTCCCAGCTCAGATGCGGCTTTAAACTTGATGCATGCAATGTTTACTGCCGGACATTCGGATATTGCAGAAGTTATGGTTTGTATGTTTGG
>CAZLTF010000310.1:0-6177 GCA_964562195.1 uncultured Bacteroidales bacterium
ACATTGGATATTTGCATAAAGAAGATGTAGCTGAACGCCATTGCCAGTCCCATGCCGAGATGCAGCCCCATTCCTCCTCTGATTTTGCGGGAGGAGATAGAGACTCCGATAAGTGTCATAATGATTGTGGCAACAGGAAAAGCACGTCTTTTTTCGCGTTCTATTTCGAGTTTTGTAACTCGTTTTGAGCCTTTTAGTGTCTCCGACTCAATCTGTTTGTTAAGCTCAGGCAGGGTCATCTGATCGATTTCATCTTTGTGATGGATAAAATCTGCGAGACTTAGATTGATAGATGTGTCTTTTTCATTTCCAACCTTGAAATGTTCTTCTCCGTCTATAAGTCTTCGTTCAAAATATTGTTTTATTTTCCAGCTTTGAGTTGTGCTGTCCCAGATGGCTCTTTTGGAATTAAGTTTATAGATTAAGCGTTGGTCTTCGTATTGTTCGATGGAAAAACGGTCTGCTTCATTGCGCGAAGCGCTAAATGATTTTACAAAAATAAATACGTTGGGTTCGATCTGGAGATGAATATTTTTATCTTTACTTACAAATTTATTGCGAATATACCTGGTTTTGAATGCTACCCGTTGTTTATCCGTAACCGGAATGATATAGTTGCCCATCACGTATGATCCAATGCCGAGGAGTACTGCGACGACAAGATAGGGTACCAGAAGGCGGCGAAAACTTATTCCGCTGCTAAGCATGGCGATAATTTCGCTGTTACCAGCCATTTTGGAGGTGAAAAAGATGACGGCGATGAAGACGAAAAGATAGCTGAAAAGATTGGCAAAATACGGAATAAAACGCAGATAATAATCAAAGATAATGGCTTGAAGCGGTGCTTTTTTTTCGATGAAATCCCCGATATTTTCAGAAACATCAAACACGATGACTATTACAATCAGCAAACCCAATGAAAGAAAAAAAGTCCCCAAAAATTTTCTAATAATATAAAAGTCTAATTTATTCATTTACAATCGATAACTTACTTTTTTTACCATCGCTTCTTTCCATTGAGCAAAATCACCATCTAAAATATGCAGGCGTGCCTCGCCTACCAACCACAAAAAGAAAGCCAAATTGTGTAAACTGGCAATCATTCCACCTAAACTTTCTTTGACGGTAAACAAATGCCGCAGGTAGGCTTTAGAATATTCGTGATCTACAAAGGAGGAACCGTGAGGGTCAAGGGGAGAGAAATCGGTCTTCCATTTTTGGTTTTTAATATTGATAACTCCCTCTGCTGTATAGAGATGACCGTGTCTGGCATTTCTTGTTGGTAGCACACAATCAAACATATCCACACCCAAGGCGATGCCTTCCAAGATGTTTTGAGGAGTACCGACTCCCATCAGATAGCGTGGCTTGTCTTGTGGAAGTATCTGACATACGAGTTCTGTCATTTCGTACATTTTGGCGTGAGGTTCACCGACAGAAAGTCCGCCGATAGCATTGCCTTCTGCTTCGTAGGATGCGATCATTTCGGCAGATTCCTTACGTAATTCGGGATATGTACTTCCTTGAACGATCGGAAACAGGGCTTGATGATGTCCGTAGAGTGGTTCTGTATTTTTTACGTGTTTCACACATCTGTCCAACCATCGATGTGTTAGATCCATGGAGTTTTTCGCATAGCGATAATCCGAAGGATAGGGGGGGCATTCGTCAAATGCCATGATGATGTCACCTCCTATAACACGCTGTATGTCAATTGATTTCTCCGGAGTGAATTGGTGTTTTGAACCATCGATATGTGATCTGAACAATACGCCTTCTTCGGTGATCTTGCGACTGGCAGCCAAAGAAAATACTTGGTATCCTCCGCTGTCGGTCAAGATAGGTCTATCCCAGCCGTTGAATTTGTGCAATCCTCCTGCCGCTTGCATTACTTCCATTCCGGGACGAAGATAGAGGTGATAGGTATTGCCCAAAATAATTTGAGCATTGATGTCCTCTTTTACATCGCGTATGTGTACGGCTTTGACAGTGGCGGCAGTGCCTACCGGCATAAAAATCGGTGTCTTTATTATTCCGTGACCGGTAGTGATTGTGCCGGCACGTGCCGAAGAATATGCATCCGTTTTTTCGAGTCTAAAATCCATTGATCCTCAATTTGTTGAAAACAAAAAAAGCCCCCTTGTCAATAAGAAGGCTTCCCGTACTATTTTGTTGTATAGACTATAGTCCCAATTCTTTCTTTACCAATGACATAATGTCTTGACTTGGCTCGGCATAAAGTAACAAACCTTCGGTTGAATTCAAGATATAGGTGTAACCGTTTGCTTTGGCAACTTTCTCTACGGCTCCTTTGGCTTTCTCGATGAATGGATTTTGCAATTCCATTTGTTTTGCCTGAATATCTTGTTGTGCTTTGGTCTGAAACTCATATATCTTTTGTTCCAATGTCTTGATCTCTCCTTCTTTGGTTTGTTTGATCAAATCCGAATATCCACTGCTATTTGCTTGATATTCCATCGCTTTCTTTTCATATTCGCTTGACATTTCTTGCAATATTAATTCCAAATCTTTTTGGTATTTTTGCAATACTCCATTGATGGAATCCATATGAGGCGTTAAGACCAGTTCATACAACTTGCCAAAATCTATATGTCCAAACTTATTTTGCGCTTGTGCATTTGTCTGGGAAGCAAACAGTAAAGCGAAAGTCAAAATTATAAATCCAATTCCTTTTTTCATATCTAATTTTATTTATTACTTCGCAAAAGTACATTCATTTTTCTTTTCAATTACAAATGATTTGTAAATTTTTGTTAAAAGTATTTAGGATTTGCTTGTTTTTTGACTGGAATTACTATTGATATGTTTATGTAATTCATTCTTCTTTACCTGTTTGAGAGTTTTTCAGCAGACCCGAAGTGTGTCTCAATATTGGTGAAGCACAGAAAAAAGCATGAGAAATACTGCTTGTGGTGTTTGGATTTTGATGAGCATTGCCAGGGGTGGCATACAGTTTGGGTATGTAGTAGAAGAAGCTTGCGGATCTTTTGCTTTCACAAGAAACCGAAGCATGCGGTATGCCGGAAAAAAGCACGAGTAGATTGTCGGAGTGCTTTGTGTTTTGTGTGTTCAGTGATTCTGTTTGGCGATTGCTTTATTGTCTGTATGCTTCCTTTGTTATCTGTCACAAATTCTTTTTTTACTTTTCGGGGAAGTGCAAATGCTTTGATTTTTTGCAATGAAATATTGCAATGAAATTGAAAATCTAAAGAAATTTATTGCCATATCAAAATATTTAATGCTGTCAATCAATTTTGAATTACTTTTGTGGTTTGAAAAGAGCTTGGTTTTGTCCTGAGCTTATTTGTGTAGCAGGATAAAGAGATTTCTTAGCAAGAAGACTTAGATATGAGGTATAAGATAACGAATTTACAAGAGCTGGAAGCCGAGGCAATACATATTATCCGGGAGGTGGCAGCAGAGTTTGAGAATCCGGTGATGTTGTATAGCATAGGGAAGGATTCCTCTGTGATGGTACGATTGGCGGAGAAAGCCTTTGCTCCGGGCAAGGTGCCTTTTCCGTTGATGCACATCGATAGTAAGTGGAAATTTAAAGAGATGATAGAGTTCCGGGATACTTATACTCGAGACAAAAATTGGGATTTGATAGTGCATTACAACCGGAAAGGCTACGAAGAAGGTGTAGGACCTTTTACGCACGGGAGCAAAGTACATACGGATATTATGAAGACGCAAGCCTTGCTTGAAGGACTTACGAAGTATAAATTTGATGCGGCTTTCGGGGGCGCAAGACGAGATGAGGAAAAAAGTCGTGCCAAAGAACGAATCTACTCATTTAGAGATAAATATCATCAGTGGGATCCTAAAAATCAACGTCCTGAATTGTGGGATATTTACAATGCAAAAGTGCATAAAGGAGAATCAATTCGTGTATTTCCAATTTCAAATTGGACTGAATTGGATATTTGGCAATATATTCGTCTGGAAAAAATCCCGATTGTCCCCTTGTATTTTGCCAAAGAACGAGCGGTCGTCAATATCGATGGTAATTTGATCTTGGTGGACGATGAGCGTATGCCGAAAGAGCTTGCTGCCAAAGCGGAAATGAAAAAAGTGCGTTTTCGTACTCTCGGTTGTTATCCGCTGACAGGGGCGGTAGAATCGGATGCAGATACGATCGAAAAAATCGTGGAAGAGATGATGACTGCTACACAGAGCGAACGTACGACCAGGGTTATTGATTTTGATGGCGATGCCAGTATGGAAGAGAAAAAACGGGAAGGTTACTTCTAATAGAAAATCTAATTGATTGACAGGATGGATATTAACAAGTTTTTGGATAAAGATCAAGAAAAGGATTTATTGAGACTATTGACTGCCGGTAGTGTGGATGACGGTAAATCTACTTTGATCGGTCGTTTGTTGTTTGATAGCAAAAAATTGTATGAAGATCAACTGGCATCTCTCGAGAGAGATAGCAAAAGAGAAGGACATGCAGGCGAAAATATTGATTATGCATTGCTTTTGGACGGCTTGAAAGCCGAACGTGAACAAGGAATTACGATTGATGTTGCCTACCGGTATTTCTCAACCAATAAGCGTAAATTTATTATTGCCGATACCCCCGGACATGAACAATACACACGAAATATGATTACCGGTGGTTCTACTGCCAATCTTGCGATTCTTCTTGCCGATGCCCGCAAAGGGGTGATTACGCAAACAAAAAGGCATACTTTTTTGGTTTCTCTTCTGGGAATCAAGCATGTAGTCTTAGCAATCAATAAGATGGATTTGGTGAATTTCAGCCAGGAAGTCTATGATATGATTTGTGACCAATATACCGAATTTACTACCCAATTAAATATCCCTGATATTAGCTTTATTCCTGTTTCTGCTTTGCAAGGAGATAATGTGGTTCATTTGTCGGAGCGTATGCCGTGGTACCATGGTAAGAGTTTGTTGGAATTTCTCGAAACGGTTCATATTGCCAGTGACCGCAATTTTGACGATTTGCGTTTTCCGGTTCAATATGTGATACGTCCCGATCTCGATCATCGAAGTTTTGCCGGAAAAGTCGCCTCCGGCATCTTGAAGGTGGGAGAGGAGGTGATGGCATTGCCTTCTCGCAAAAAATCACGAGTCAAAAGTATCTTGAGCGCACAGGGAGAAGTCAATGAAATTTATCCTCCTTTGTCCGCTTCCTTTACGCTCGAAGATGAAATCGACATTTCAAGGGGAGAGATGGTGGTCTATCCTCACAATATTCCACACGTGCAAAGGCATTTTGAGGCTATGTTGGTCTGGATGGATGAAAAAGCGATGGACCCTCTCGCTCAATTTTATATCAAACATAACGCCCATACTACCAAAGCACGTATTGACGAGATACGCTATCTGATTGATGTTAATACCTTGGAAAGGAGAGAGAAAGATGCTTTTGAATTGAATGAGATAGGGCGTGTAGTTATAACCACGACCAAACCTTTGCTTTTCGATTCCTATCGGAAAAACCGGCAAACAGGCTCTTTTATACTGATCGATACCGTAACTCACAACACGGTTGCCGTCGGAATGATAATTGATAAAATGAGTGGAAAATATCTTCCCAGTCGTATCACGGACGTAGAAAAAGATAAAATCGTTGAATCCGGCAGTCTTATTCCTTTGTCAAAAAGAATAGAACGTTTCAAACAACGGGGCATCACTTTATGGGTTACCGGCTTGCATGGAAGTGGAAAAAATCAACTGGTATATGCTCTCGAAAAAGAGTTGTTTGCACAAGGAAAAAATGTAGTGGTCTTGGAAGGGAAATCCGTAAGAAGCGGACTCTCACACGAATTGGATTATAGTCCTGCCGATCGTGCTGAACATCTCCGGAGAGTGGCTCATATAAGTAAATTGCTGAATGATCAAGGGATTATCACCTTGTGTTCTTTTATTTCTCCGCGTGAGGATATTCGTGCACAACTTGCAGCCATCGTCAATGACAGTGAAAATGACAAGAGATTTTATACCGTCTTTATTCATGCAGATGTAGAATATTGCAAACAAAATGATAAATACGGACTCTATGAAAAAGCCGGAAGGGGAGAAGTGAAATTTTTAGCAGGTGTGGACGAAGAATATCAAGAACCTCAAAAACCGGAAGTGTTTTTGGAGGCGGGAAATGAAAAAAATGTGGAAATCGTATTG
>CAZLTF010000311.1:0-3627 GCA_964562195.1 uncultured Bacteroidales bacterium
GGAGATATGGTAAACATGGAAAAAGAAGTCATCTCAACCTTGAAGGAGCTGTATCCGGATGATATGGCGGTTAATTATCATAAAGATGATTTTCGTGGCTTGATAAGTATAAGATTTGAGTATAATAGAGAAGAAAATTAATATATTTCGTAATTCTAACTTCAAAATATAAAAGATGGATTTATTTAAAAAATTTGATGAAAATTTAGGTCCTTTGGGACAATATATGGATGATGCTCATGGCTATTTTTCTTTTCCAAAATTGGAAGGACAAATTGCTCCGCGCATGGGATTTATGGGAAAAGAGATGCTCAACTGGAGTATTAACAATTATCTTGGCTTAGCCAATCATCCGGAAGTTAGAGAAGCGGATGCACAAGCCGCCAAAGATTGGGGAATGGCATATCCGATGGGTGCTCGAATGATGTCGGGACAGACAAGATACCATGAACAGTTGGAAGATGAGTTGGCGGCATTTGTCAATCGACCAAAAGCCTATTTGTTAAATTTTGGATATCAGGGAATGGTTTCCATTATACAGGCATTGGTCAATCGAAGAGATGTGATCGTTTATGACTCGGAAGCTCACGCATGTATCTTGGATGGTATGCAATTGCATTTTGGAAAACGTTATGTTTATCCACACAATGACATTGAAAAATTGGAAAAACAATTGCAACGAGCTACCAAATTGGCAGATGCCAATGGTGGTGGAGTATTGGTGATTACCGAAGGTGTTTACGGGATGGCCGGAGATCTTGGCAAATTGGATGAGATCGTTCGCTTAAAAGAAAAATACGAATTCAGATTGTTTATTGATGATGCTCACGGTTTTGGTACGATGGGCGCCACGGGGGCAGGCACAGATGAATATTTTGGAGTCCAAGATCAGGTGGATGTCTATTTCGCAACATTCGCAAAATCAATGGCCGGTATAGGTGCATTCGTTGCCGGAGAGGAGAAACTTATCAAATTTTTGATGTATAATATGCGTTCGCAAGTTTTTGCAAAATCATTGCCTATGCCGATGGTGATCGGTGCCCTGAAAAGACTTGATATGATTCGTAGAGATACCGTTCAAAAAGATAAACTTTGGACTATTGTAAGAGCTTTGCAAGCCGGACTCAAAAAAGCTGGATTTGATATCGGGAAAACCAAATCTCCGGTAACGCCTGTGTATTTTAGCGGTGGTCTGGAAGAAGCAACCCATATTATTTATGATTTGCGTGAAAATTATCGGCTTTTTACTTCGATAGTTGTCTATCCTGTTGTCCCTAAGGGGGTTATTATGATTCGCCTAATCCCAACAGCTGCACACTCATTGGAAGATGTGGAATACACGGTGAATGCTTTTGCCGAAGTGAAAGCAAAACTCCTAAAAGGTGAATATGATTTGTCCGATATGAAAAAAATGACAGTAAAATAATTGTTTATGATATGAAGAAGAACGCTCATTCACGGGCGTTTTTTTTATTTTTCTTATGAAACGAAAAGCGGGTAAAAAAGAATATAGTACAACCTATAAGATCTATAGGCGTTTACGCTTCTTGCGTTATAAGAAAAAAATACTTAAGAAACAGATTAAAGAACGTAAAAAACGTGAAGCTCAACAAGCCAAATTAGAAGAAAAGGAACGCAAAGCCAGACTCAAACAACAGCGAAGAATCGAACGCGAGGAAACCAAGAAAGCCCTCGCGAGAGCCAAGCGTGAAAGAGAAGAAGAAAAGAGATTATTGGCAGAGCAGGTCATCGAAGAACCTCTTATTCCAAAAATTACGATTAAAAATACTATCTCAAAGGAAGAGAAAGAACAGGAAGAAATAGAATTTAAAAAACGCTTGCTGGAGCTTCGCCGTATTGAGAAGGAGAACATTGCCAGAGAGCAGCAAATCCGCAAAGAACAGAAAAAGTATGCAAAGAAAAGACGCCGCCGTCTTTTGAAAGTTTTTATTAAAAGAAGTTTATTTCATTTCTGGATCGCAGTCAGAACACTCACTCCGGTCAAAGTGAAGGAATGGTTAAAGCAGGTGTTTGGTGTGCCGCAAGATCTGGAATTAAAACGTAATTTCTATTCTATCTTCCTTAATTCATTGAGTTTGTTCTTATTATCTTATTTCATTATCTTTTTGTTTGGGCAGTTGATACGGATTTTCTTTGCTTTGGGATTTGATTATCAGCTTATATTGTTTTACAATAAATTGTATTTTGATATAAGTGTGGAAGATTGGTCTATGGACTCAGTCAAAATTCTATATAGCACGATTCCTTTTGTAGGACTCCTGACGGGTGTTATCTTTCTGATAATGTATGGTTTATATTCAAGGAAAGGCACCAAAATACGCTTGTTTTATCTTTGGGGTACCGTACATGGAGTAAATGCATTTTTTGGCGCTCTCTTTTTTGGAACTTTGTTGGAACAAGGTTTTGGGTGGGTGATATCATATATGTACTATATGGACACCGGTAAAATGGTTTATTCTTTCATCGGATTGTTTGCACTGGTGAGTGCCGGAACTTTGCTCGCTAAAAGTTTTTATCAGTCTGCTCAACATTATTTTGGTTTTATCGACGATCGAAATAAGAAATATTTTCTCAATAGTCAAATTGTCCTGCCGGTCATCATTGGGGTTTTTATCATTGCCGTAATGAAAATACCATCCGATTTCTATTTTGAAACCTTTGATGAAATGTGGTTTGATATTCTCAAATCCGTAGGTGTGTATATTATTGCTTTACCGTTAGTAGGGATGATTCGCTCTTTCGGACCTATGTATTTTGGGGATGAAGACAGCTATTCAAAGATTACTGTAGATAAAAAGCTATTGCTATACTCATTTGGACTTGTGATATTGCTTCGATTGTTGCTACATTTTGGTGTACATATTGGATAGTTGTGTGCCACTTCAAAAAGTGTTGCAAAAAATAGATTTAGAAAATAAAAAAAAGATAGTATCTTTGTGAGATGATTGAAAGTAAGAATACATACGAGGTCGCAGAAAAAATTATAATGCTTGAAGAACCATCTGAAAATAAGTATGAACATTACTTTGCATCTAAAATTATAGCAGATTTTATGATAACTCTTGCCACAATTAAAGAAAATTCAAAAATATTAGAACCTTCATCCGGAAAAGGGATATTTATAGAATTATTGAAAAAAAATGGATATATCAATCTTTCTGCCTTTGAATTAGATAATGTAAAAGAAAGTATATTTTATGTATCTTTTCTGAATAATTGTCGAGTGTCTCAATGGCTTTTTCATAACGGTATCGTAAAAGGAAATATTGTTGAATATTAGTGGGAGAGAAAATATCTAAAACGTTTTTGTGGGAGAAGCAAAAAAAAAGGTAGAAGATATGATTGAGAAATTTGTCAAACCTTTTGAAAAAGACATTACGGATTAGCAAATAGGGCATGCAAGAAAGGGAATGCAAATTGTGGGCAAAACCTAAAAAATGAGCATTATGGCAATAAGAAATTAGCAAAAAATAAAGGTACAGAACATTAATATCCCGCACTACGCATAGTTGGGATTTTATCAGATAGGCCAAGAGTTGCAATGTTTGATAAGTGTCTGTGGGTCAGGTTATTAATAGAAATAGTATGCAGTTGTTAGTATTTATA
>CAZLTF010000312.1:0-8636 GCA_964562195.1 uncultured Bacteroidales bacterium
AAGAAAATAAAGGTATTTGACACCCCTTATAATGGTCTTTTTGAGCAGGAAGCAGAACTTTTTACTTGGGAAAAATTGGACTATGTGGATACAATAAAAACCGCTTTTGAGATTTAGACTTCGTCAAAAATACTAAGGGCTGCCTTCTTTGAGAATAAAAGATATGCAGGACTTTGAGGGAAAAATTGGATATTTGTCCTTCTCACCGTTTCATCTCATTTTTTTTTGAATACCGGCAAGGTATCCACACTATTATAAGGAGATGCAAGTTCAAGAATGACGAATTGTCAATTTGTTACTCTCTACACACCGATATGACGAGCGATGACCAAGCGTTGAATCTCGGATGTTCCTTCTCCGATCGTGAGCAATCTTGCATCACGATAAAAACGTTCAATGGCATAATCTTTCATCAATCCGTATCCACCGTGAATTTGCACGGCTTCGTAGGCA
This sequence comes from uncultured Bacteroidales bacterium, assembly GCA_964562195.1. GTDB lineage: Bacteria > Bacteroidota > Bacteroidia > Bacteroidales > S143-32 > S143-32. The sequence goes on from CAZLTF010000312.1 coordinate 454, forward strand.
ATCTCATTGGCAATTTCAGAGCAATAAAGTTTGGACATAGCGGCTTCTTTGCCAAATGGTTTGCCACTGTCTTTAAGCCAACAAGCCTTGTAAAGAAGCGTACGGGCAAGTTCGATTTTGGTAGCCATATCCGCCAATTTGAATGAATTTACTTGAAATTTTCCGATGGGTTTTCCAAATTGTTTTCTCTCTCCGGCATATTGCAATGCCAATTCGTAAGCACCTTGTGCAGCTCCCAGTCCCATTGCGGCTATCGATAAACGTCCATTGTCAAGTGTACTCAGCATAATATGAGATCCTTTTCCTATTTCACCGAGAAGATTTTCTTCGGGTACTTCTACATCATCGAGATAAAGTTCGGCGGTATTGGAGGCGCGCCACATCATCTTGTCATGCATTTCCACTGCTTTGAAACCGGGTGTATTTTGATCGACGATGATAGCCGTATATTCTTTTTTGCCATTATCGTGAATTTTCGTAACAGCCTGAATTGTAGATCCTAATGAGAATTTATTAGCTGCATTTGTAATAAAGATTTTAGAACCGTTGATACGCCATTTTCCGTCTTTGAGCGAAGCCATTGTCTTGGTGCCTCTTGAGTCGGAACCTGCTTCAGGCTCTGTAAGTCCAAATCCCCAAAGTCCTTCACCTGTACAAAGTGAGGGCAAATATTTCATCTTTTGTTCTTCGGTACCGTAATAGTAGATGGGACCTATCCCCAGTGAATTGTGTGCGGCGAGTGTAGCGGCTTGTGAACCATCAACCCTTGCCAATTCTTCTACTGCGATGATATATGAAAGTGTATCCATTGCTTGCCCGCCGTATCGTTCGGGAAGATACATTCCGAAAAGTCCCAACTCTCCCATTTTGCGGGTCAAATCATACGAAAATTTGCCCTTCTCATCCAATTCTTGTGCAATAGGTTTGATTTCCCTTTCGGCAAAATCGCGTACCGTTTCACGAATCATTTGTTGTATTTCACTTAATGCAAAGTCCATAATATTCTTTTTTTTGTTTTTTTATTCTTGATTATTCCTCTTCCTCGAGACTTATCAATTCGAGGCTTCCATCGACCATCTCTCCTTCTTGTACGTTTATTTGTTTAATTTTGCCATCTTTGGGAGCTATGATATTATTTTCCATTTTCATAGCTTCCACGATAAGCAGCACTTCTCCTTTTTTCACTTCTTGTCCTTGCGAGACAATTATTTTTATCACCTTTCCGGGCATCGGGGAGACAATTTTGGCATCGCCATTGGCGGTAGTCATAGAAACGTAGGTGTCTTGTTGTTCAAGAAAATCATTTCGCCGGAGAATAAAATTGTGTCCGTTGAACGAAATCAAGTTTCTTCCTTCTTCCAAAGAATAGATCACTTCCATCGATTGTCCGTTCAACTCAAACCCGGCGACATCTACTTTCAAATCCATATTTTCAATTTCAAATACCAGCGTGTCCATCTGAATACGATATTCAAATCCATCGTGAATGGTAACTTCCGCCGTATATTCATTTTCATCAACAAAACCGGAAAACATCAACAATTCACGCCAATATCCGATATTTTCCCAGACGGACAAGGTGTCGAAAGTTTCTATTTCTTCCCGCAGAAGGCGGTCTTCTTCAAGGCTGATAGCAAGATAGATAGCAAATATCATCTCTTTGGAAATGTCATTCTTTTCGGAATGAATATTTTCGATCAAAGCACCGGTATGCAATTCACAATACTTGGTGGAAATTTGATTGTTTTTAAATTCTTGTGAACGAATGATTTGGATAAGATAAGGGATGTTGGTTTTGATCCCGTCGATCACATAATTTCTCAATGCCAATTCTGCTGCGGTGATGGCTTCTGCTCTGTTTTCTCCCCAGATAATAAGTTTGCTGATCATCGGATCAAAGAAACTATGAACCCTTGCCCGGTCGTTGATCGCCGCATCGATACGCAAATCGAAGCTTTGTGGTTCGCGGAGGAATGTAATTTCGCCGGGAGAGGGGAGGAAGTTATTTTCGGGGTCTTCGGCATAGATTCTACATTCGATAGCATGTCCTTCCTGACGGATTTCTTCTTGTGTAAAAGACAGTTGATTGCCGGCGGCAATTGAGATTTGCTCTTGCACCAAATCTATTGCCGTTACCTCTTCTGTTACCGGATGTTCTACTTGGATGCGTGTATTCATTTCCAGAAAATAGAAATGCATATCTTTGTCCAGCAAAAATTCTACGGTACCGGCACTATTATATTCGATTTTTCGGGCGATTTCGACGGCTGCCTTTCCCATTTTTTCTCTCACCTCCGGTGTAATTGTTGCGGAAGGGCTTTCTTCGATAATTTTCTGATGTCTTCGTTGGATTGAGCATTCCCTTTCGTAGAGATGCACGACATTGCCGAAGTTATCACCGATCACTTGTATCTCAATATGGCGGGGTTCTTCCACATATTTTTCGACAAAAACACTTGGGTCTCCAAAATAATTACCAGCTTCGCGGGAAGTGCTTTCTATAGCTTCTTTTAGCTCTTCTCTGGAACGGACGATACGCATTCCTTTGCCTCCACCTCCGGCGGCGGCTTTCACCAGTAGTGGAAAGGGGATGGTGTCGGCTGCTTTCAGCAAATCTTCCAGATCTCCCGATACCGCTTCGGTCATCGGAATTCCGATTTCTTTGACAAAATTGCGGGATTCGATTTTGTTTCCCATCAATTGAATAGCCCGTGTGTGAGGTCCGATAAATCGTATGTTGTCACGCTCGCAAGCAGCTACAAATTCAGGATTCTCGGAGAGAAATCCATAGCCCGGATGAATGGCTTCCACACCGGATAATTTTGCAATGTCAATGATTCTGTTAATGTTCAAATAGGTGTCTTTCAGTTCATTACCTTCTCCTATTTGATAGGCTTCATCGGCATATTGAAGATGCAATGCATCTGCATCCGCTTCCGAATATATAGCCACCGTTTCGATTCCCATTTCATTTGCCGCCTTCATTATCCGGATGGCAATTTCACCTCGATTGGCGATTAATATTTTTTCAAACATATTCTCATTTTTTGCGAGGGCAAAAGTAAACATTTTTTTGCTTGTATCCAAAATGAATTGCAGGAATATTTTTACCGCTTTTTTGCGCTTAGCAGAAGATGAATTTTCTGAAAAAGAATTTTCATAAATGTGTGGACTTCCTTCCTACGGCAACACTATCGCAATGTCAATAGGCAAGTCCCGCTAAGATGACAATGGATAGATTATCTATGGTTTGCTAAAAAAACTCTCAAACACCTGAAAAAGAACAAAATATGTAATAATATCAATAATAAGTCCGGTCAAAAAAACAAGCAAATCCAAAATAAACTTTTTATGAAAATTGCCCTTTCTTTGACCGGACACATACATCATCATCTCGTAGAAAAATGAGGGTAATTTTGCGATTTTCAACAGATTCTATCTATGATGAAGTTTGTAAGAAAAGGGAATTTTAATGGCGAAACCGGCATTTCTACCCGTATCATAATACCCCAATCCCCGAATGCTTGATAAATGGGACAAATACCGGACATCAAAGATATTTGCTGCAAAAATACTCAACACAAGTCTTTGTTTTCTTATCTTTATTTCACCTCCCAATTTTATATTAAACAGATGATAGGCGGATGCTTCAACCTCAAATTTTGAGACATCATTTTTTGAAAACACATAATCGTGTTCCAATTTCAAAAATAAATGTTGGAAAGGTTTCCAATTATTGGAACTGAATTTGACTTCGGATTGAAGTTTGTTAGCCGGAATAAAGGAGAGATAGCCGTCATTTTCTTTGCGTCCTTGTATCACGGAAAGGGTGGACTTGAGATGTATCCAATCAAACGGATGGGGATGCAAATGAAAACTAAAATCCATACCGTATATCTGTGCTTTCATTTGTTGATATTGATATACCGGCAAACCGTTGTCGCTGGTGTCGTGCGTATATTCGAGATGGATATAGGTCGGAATATAGTTGTAATAAACGAGCCAATCCAAGCCGAGGTGCCGTGTATGGATGTGCAAATCTATATTCAATTCCGTGTTTTGTTGAATTTTCAGATCTACATTGCCACGTTCAAAGCGGTTTCCATGCACGCCGTTTTGGGTAAGTTCGGCTAAATTGGGACTTCTAAATGCCGATGCAAAATTGAGTCGCAGCTGTACATTTTCGGCAATATCTCCCAACAGACCGGCGGAATAGCTCAGATTTTGATATTTTCTCGAAAGATTTATTTCGCCCGAAGGCGTTGAAGGCACAAACAAGAAGCGATAGTCGTTTCGGATTCCGGCTTCCAGCAGAATATTTCCAAAATCATATTGTCCCATACTGAAAAGTGAAAAGTCCCGGATTGTAGCATTGGGTATCACCTGAACAGGAGCATCCATATTTTCATTCTGTTGATATTTTCCTTGTATTCCGGTGACCCATTTCAGATTTTCAATCCAAGTGATATTGGCTTTCGCTTTATAATTAAAGGTATTCATCAACATTTCCACTTTTTTGTCTTCTGTGTCGTTGCCAAATAGTTGTCTATGGTTTCTCTGATACGTAAAGCCGCTTTCTATTTTTATTTTTTTAAAGAAGAGTTTGTTTTCAAAGCTTGCTATTTGATCCCGAAGGCGTTGAAACCATAAACTCATTTTACTTCCTCCCGGATGTGTGATTTTCAAAGCCGGTTTGATAATTAATCCCAGCTGATAATCATTTTGATGAAAACGTATTGAGAATAAACTGTTCTTCGTTCTTTTTCCGATATTCAATCGAAAATTTCTTTTTTGAAATCGTGAATTCGGGACAAAATTTCCCTTTCCATCCCGATAGTCGGCAAATGCATGTTGTCCGGCTCTGATTCCCCAAAACCAGTTTTTTCCGGCACCTTTCAGACCCAAGGATCCGGATATGCCTTCCGGATTTCCAAGATATTTGATTCCCAGATCACCTTCAATACTATGATTTTGCGCCGGCAATTCGGAAATAATATTGATAACTCCCCCGACACCACCCGAACCATACAACAGAGAAGCCGGACCTTTGATAATCTCAATTTGTTGATTGCCATATTCATCAAGCATAAAGGGATGATTTTGAGAAAATTGATAATTCTCCTTGGGAATACCATCTTGCAATAGTAAAATATTGGAAGTACTCAGCCCGTGAATAACAGGCGTGAGTATTCCCGGACCTTTGGATATCAATGCAATACCTGACATCCGGTTTAGAGATTGTAGCAGACCCGTAGAGGAACCTGTTTCTATTTCTTTGGGTTGTAAGGTGTGAACCTTCATCACGTTTTCGTGTTGAGAACCTACAAAACTTCCGGTCACAACAATTTCGGGACTTTGTATGACAACCGGTTTCATATCGATGTCGAGAGAAACATCCTTGTCTTGGATAGAGATTTTTATGGATTGGGTCTCATATCCTACAAACGATACACGCAAAAAATAGCTGCCAGTCGGGAGATTGTCAAGTTTATAGTAGCCGTATTGATCGGAAATACAGCCTTTCTCTTGTTCGACCAGATAAAGATTTACTCCTGTCAATGCTTCGTTTGTACTCTGATCCTTAATATGTCCCGAAATCTGAAATTGTCCGGCAAGGGAAATGTACATACTCAATAAAATGGAAAGTGCTATGCTTCTCATAAATGGTTTGTTTGCAAATAAAGTGAAATATACACCGGATTTATTGTCTTCTGCCAATATTCAGCCCAATAAAAAGAGTGAGAAAATAATAATGGGGAGGATTGAGTGCGAGAATCCGGATCGGGAAAGGATAAATATCCAGACTGGCACCTAAAGTCAACTCTTTGATACTCGTACGATAAATTCCATAATCAAAACTTAATCCTGACTCGAAATGGATGCCGGGATAGGTCTTTGTCTCTTCGATTCCTTTCAGAAAGCGTGCGCGCCCGATGATATTTTCGCTACTAATATCCGGATCGTCAAATTTTGCCTCGAAAGACATCTGTGTTTCAAAACTATATACCTGTAAATAATAAGGTTTGGCAAATGCAATATCCACTCCATATTGATAAAACCATCGCAATTCAACACCTCTCCAATAGGGTTTCCGGTTGAGTTGTTTTTCGATAAGGCGTACTGCACGAAGATTGACGATATAATTTATTTTACCATAGATATAACTCCTTCCATGATAAAACAGCAAGCTGGTGACTCGTTGTTCTTTTGGGTTATTAAGTGTATGAAGTTCAATGGAATAGGATTTTCGTTTAAAGGCGTTAATATTTCGTCCCCACGAAAATTTCGCACCCAGTCCTTGAGTATGGACTTTGATACCATATTTATATTCACGTTGATAAATAATATTGCTCGAAGAGTCCGGTGAATAAAAATCCTGTGTCAAACCCAAAAAAGGCATCAAAACTACAAATAATATGACAATAATACCTTGATACTTCATTTGAATTCTATGTTAATTTTATTCCGGTGCGGGTACCGTACCTTTATCTTCGAGCTATTTTTCAAAAAAGAGACCTTTATTTCTGTGGTAATTTTGATTAATAAAAAAAACGTCACAATCAGCCACGATAGTAGCATTTTGACAATACAAATTGAGCGAGGACGAATCCGTGAGTTCAACTTTGAATAAACTCCGTAATTCTTTTGTCAAGCAAGGCGATAGCGGTTATCGAGTCTCTCCTACTTGAAAATTTCTTGCTTCACCGTATGCGGCACAATCTTCACTCGCTTTGCACGACTCAAGAACAATAGCTGCTACAACCATCAATATCAACATCCAAATTTTCCCTTTTTTCATACGAATTAAAATTATATGATTACTTTTACAAAACTTTTTACAAAGGTATAACAAAAACATGTATCAAAATGTTTTATTGTACGAAAAAATAAAAAAAAGATGAAAGAAAATATCATTATCAAACCTCAAATAGAGGAGTCGTGGCTCAAAAAAATGAATTTGGAATTTCAAAGTGAATACTTTAAAACATTGAAACAATTCTTGTTGCAAGAAAAAAAGAGATATAAAATTCTTCCACCTTCGGATGAAATTTTTGCGGCTTTTGATCATACTCCTTTTGACAGGGTCAAAGTAGTCATCATAGGGCAAGACCCTTATCACAATCCCGGACAAGCACATGGATTGAGTTTTTCTGTGCGGAAAGGAGTTCGCATTCCCCCGTCATTGCGCAATATTTACAAGGAATTGCATAACGATCTTGGGATTACGGTACCCCATCATGGCGAACTTACCAAATGGGCGGATCAAGGGGTTTTGTTGCTCAATGCTATCCTTACCGTCCGCGCACATCACGCTAGCTCACACCGCAATCATGGTTGGGAACGGTTTACCAACGCCGCCATCAAAGCACTCTCCGAGCATCGCAATAATCTGGTGTTTATCCTCTGGGGAAATTTTGCACAAGCAAAAATGGAACTAATAGATAAGGATAAACATCATATTATCAAATCCGTACATCCTTCCCCTATGGCTGCAAGCAGAGGTTTTTTTGGAACGAAACCATTTTCCCGTACCAATGACTATCTAATCTCAAAAGGTATCAAGCCAATTGATTGGCGTATAGAATAAATTCTATTCACAGTCGTTTGTTTATAAATATATTTATTTTCCGGTTCAGAAAAGGAAATTGGAAGCAATTTTGTAACCTGAGAGTGTGTGTCCCTATGGGAATAGATGATGGCACGATTTTGTATTGAATAATGAAATAAATAATATAAAATGAGGGAAATGAGATTTTGGTTGAGCGCAGTTTTGACAATCTTGTCATTTAATTTTTTTGGACAGGGAGATCATCCTGACAAACTGGAATACATCAAAAAATATAAAGATCTCGCTATTCAGGAAATGTATAAATACAAAATTCCGGCAAGTATCACACTGGCACAAGGCATATTAGAATCCGGTTCAGGCAAAAGTGCTTTGGCAAAAGAAGCCAACAATCATTTTGGAATCAAATGTCACCGCGAATGGAATGGACCTACTTTTCACCAAGATGATGATGCTATCAATGAATGCTTTAGAAAATATAATGATCCCGTAAAATCATTTGAAGATCATTCTATTTTTCTTGCTACGAGAAGTAGATATTCAAAGCTTTTTCAACTGGATATTACGGATTACAAAGGATGGGCACGCGGACTCAAAAAAGCAGGATATGCCACTG
>CAZLTF010000313.1:0-10832 GCA_964562195.1 uncultured Bacteroidales bacterium
CACACAATCATTTCATTATTTAACCTAATTATAGTAGTATTCTCAGATTGATTTAATTCTTTAATTTCAAATATTAAATTTTTACAGGTTCCATCAATTGAGTCATTAACTAATTCTGTTATAGTTTTGTTAATGGACTTAAAAATGATATTATCTTCCGGCAAGTCTTCAGTCTTGTCACAAGAAAATAATGAAACAAATAATGCAATTACGAAAGAGATTTTAAAGATTTTCATTTAAATAATTTGAAGTTAGTAGTTTTTTATCGTTTAATATTCTGGTTAAAGTTTGTTGTTTTCAAAATGCAGCATAACTAAGTTATATCAAGACAAATCCCCAAACAATGTCAGGTTTTTGGGTATATCCAGATCCAAATCATCGATGGGAGATTGTATGTGACGTTTTGTTTTATTGCTTACGTGTGTATAGATTAAGGTTGTTTTGATATCTTTATGTCCAAGCAATTCTTGGATAATACGGATATCAACTCCTTTTTCCAGAAGATGCGTGGCATACGAATGACGAAGCCCATGCAATACAAATCTCTTGGGCAAACCTGCTTTTCGGCGGGCACGTCTGAATATCGTATCGATGCTACTACTCGAATACGGATATCCTTCTTTTTGTCCTTCAAAAAGCCAAAATTCTGTCTTATACTCACGCATATACTCTTCGAGCATCATTTTGATCGTCTTTCCCATAGGCAAAATGCGATCTTTGCCGCCCTTGCCTCCTTGTATTCTGATCTCTTTCCGCTCAAAGGAAATATCATGTCTTCGCAAACGGACTATTTCCGCATTGCGCATACCATTTGAATACGCCAGAAAAATCATCGTCTTGTGTTTCAGATTTTCTATCTGACGAAAGAGTCGTATGACCTCACCACTACTCAATATTTTGGGCAATGTGTTTGCTTTGCGAGGTCGCCGGAGTCCCGAAATTTGCAGTTTGCCTGTCATCAATACATTATCGTACCAAAATTGCAAAGCACTATAATGAGCATTTAGCGTCTGTGCAGCTATCGGCATATAAGCTACTTCTGTCAAATACTTTTCCGCTACCTTGATATCCATCTCCTCAAACGCAATTTCTTTTGCACGGCAATACTTCAAAAAATGACTGAAATAATTGACATACTGACGCATCGTGTTTTTGCTATACCTCTCCCGTATCAATGCATCCAGATAAGGAGCAAGCGTTTCGTGGTATTCATCCTCATATTTTTGCAACAAATGCCGGCGCAAACTATGCCAATCATCCTTTACCAAAAGTTGCGAAAAAGTCATCGGGACATTGCTATTATTATGAAATCCGATCCGCAACTCCTTGCAAGCATTCTTCAATCTATGCAGCAAAGCTTGATCTTTTGGAATAATCCACATATTCACACGCTTCAGATATTTCCTTTTCGGCAAAGCCTTAATAAAAGCTAATAAGGGCGTTGCATTACGAAGTTTTATCCCGAGATATTCCTCTTTATAGTTGTTAATGTATATTGAGGAAGGTGCCGGAAAACGTTTTATCAAATCCCGTATTTCTTCAAACTGCGAATCTTCCCAAGCATGAAAATAATTTTGCAACATATTTAAGTTGTCAATATTGGCACTACATATCCACTTTCGTTCCGGTTTATTCCAATGTGAAGCATGCAATTTTTTCAAAAACCTCACATCCGCTTCACGGTACGGGGTACGAATCAACAATTTCTGTCCTTGAAGAGTAATCTCAATCTTTCGTTTCTCATCGGAAACTATGCCGGTTTGCGGATTTCCATCCATATTTTCCGGTACCAGAGGAGGGGGCACATCATTCGATGTTATGGGCGCATTGTCCAAGAGCAATTTGGAGTCTTGGGTTCGCTCTGTAGATGACTCTTCTACTTGATAGTGGATTTTCAAAGCTTTGAAACGTGAAAAACATTCTTTCGTATAAGGGATGTACCACAATTGATGAGTGCTGCTATAGGAATGTCCCTCAATCGATTTTATTTGCGACAGCATACTCATATCGTCGCCAAAATCCATACCAATACATATCTTCCCCTTCACTTCAATCTTCCGGAGTGTCAAGAGATTAATATTTTCGGATATGCCTTTCATCGATTACTATCTTTATAATTCGGTGTTATTCAGTATTTTAAAAGATTAAACGAATTTTGTTTCTCAACTCATGGCAAAGGTATGATAATTTTGAATACCAAGAATATTTTTTTGAATATGTTTGTTTTTTGACCGGACTTTTCCTTTGCTACTAAACTTCTTTTTTTATTGTTTTGGGAGAAAATGCCAAAAAATGCATTACTTTTGCAGGAGAAATAGAAAAAGATGGATTCGGGAAGAGACACAAATTTTTGGCGGAGGTTGGAGCCTCCGGTATTTACGCTTGCTCCTATGGAGGATGTCACGGATACGGTTTTTCGTTATTTTGTTTTGCGTTGGGCTTCGCCTAAATATCTGAAAGTGGTGATGAGTGAATTTCTTTCGGTCGATGGATTTTTGCATCCCGAGGGGAGAGAAAAAGTGCATCATCGTCTCTATATACATCCTTTGGAGAGGAAATTGCTCCGGCAAAAAGGCATCAAAATCATTGCCCAAATATGGGGGACAGATCCCAGGAAATTTGAACAAGCCGCTCGCATCATTTCGCAGGAATATGAATTTGACGGAATTGATATCAATATGGGTTGTCCGATGAAAAAAATAATAAAAAACGGTGCTTGTTCTGCTTTGATATTAAATCCGGAGTTGGCACGGGACATTATTCAAGCCACTCAATCGGGAACACATTTGCCGGTAAGTGTCAAGACACGTCTCGGGATGAAGCAATTTGTCACGCAGGAATGGATCACGGCACTCCTGGCGGCAAAGCCGGCTTCTATCGGCATTCACGGAAGAATACAGAAACAACTCTATTCGGGCAAAGCCCATTGGGATGAAATCCGCAAAGCAGTCCAAATTCGCAATCATTCGGACAAAACGATTGCAATTCAAGGCAACGGTGATGTGTTTGATATACCGACCGGTCTTCGTCGTATCCAAGAAAGCGGGGTAGATGGAATCATGATCGGAAGAGGAATTTTAAAAAATCCATGGTTCTTCAATGATGCCGGATTTGAAATCACCTCTCAACAAAAAATCCGCCTCCTGCTTGAACATACCAAACTCTATGAGGATACTTGGCAGGGAATAAAAAGTTTTGCGATTATGAAACGCTTCTTTAAAATGTATATCTCTGACTTCAAGGGTGCGGTAGAGTTGAGAGGACAGATTATGCCACTCAACTCTTACGATGAGATTCGCAACGTATTAGAACCACTATTGACGGATCAAAAGACATCGGATATCTTGTAAAAAATAGTACAATTTTCACTTGACAAGTAAAATAAATGGGAAGGAAAAAACAAAAATATTATGTAGTATGGCGGGGCAGGCAGACCGGCATTTATACCAATTGGGATGCTTGCAAAGAGCAAATAGATGGATATGACGGTGCACAATACAAGTCATTTTTGACCTTGGAAAGTGCCGAAGAGGCTTTTGAAACAGCTTATGACAGCGTCAAGGGAATCGACTCGCGTATTTTGGCTTTTTCGGAAAAAGAAAAAGAAAAATTCGGGAAACCCGTACAAGATAGTTTGGCGGTAGATGCTGCCTACTCGACAAGCACCAAACAGATGGAATATCAAGGCGTTTATACTCAAAACAGGGAGATCGTTTTTCGCAAAGGACCTTATCCTGATGCTACTGTCAATGTTGGTGAGTTCTTGGCATTGGTACACGGTCTGGCGCTTCTCAAAAAACAAGGAAGCAAAATCCCTGTTTATTCCGATTCGCGTACTGCGATAGCTTGGGTGAAAAAAAAATCAGCCAACTCCAAAATGCCTCATACAGAGAATAACAAAGAGCTGTTTGACTTGATCCGGAGAGCCGAAAAATGGCTCCAAGAAAACAGCTATGAGAATGAGATTCTCAAATGGGAGACCCGGTTTTGGGGCGAGATACCTGCCGATTTCGGACGAAAATAGATTTAGTGCAGACTATGTCCTATAATATTAAAAAACTCATTGCGTGTTTCTACCTTCTTGAAAGCTCCCGTAAAGTCGGAAGTGGTAGTCACGGAATTTTGTTTCTGTACTCCGCGCATCATCATACATAAGTGGTTGGCTTCGATGACTACTGCCACTCCGAGAGGATTTAAGGTGTTTTGAATCACCTCTTTGATTTGCGTTGTCAAGCGCTCCTGTACTTGCAATCTGCGGGCATAAACATCTACTACACGGGCTATCTTGCTCAATCCGGTGATCTTGCCATTGGGAATATAAGCGACATGAGCCTTGCCATAAAATGGAATCATATGATGTTCACACATAGAATATATCTCAATATCTTTCACTACGACCATCTCGCGGTAGTCTTCCTTAAACATTGCCGATCGAAGGATCTCTTCCGGATCTTGATGATAACCTTGCATTAAAAATTGTATTGCCTTAGCAACCCGTTCGGGTGTTTTTACCAAGCCTTCGCGCTCTACATCCTCTCCGATCAATTTCATAATCTCCTGATAATGAAATGCCAGCTTTTCTGTTTTCTCATTGCTAAACAGATCTTTTCTTTCGTATCCTTCAATCATATCTATCTTTCTTAAACTTTTTTACAAAAGTAGTATTTAATTTTGATTTACAAGTTTTTTAAAGCTTTTCAGTTGTAATAATTTATACTTTTGCTTCCCAAAGAAAGAAAAGATATGGATTTTAAGAAGAAACGAATTATTGCGGTCATTCATTTACTGCCCTTGCCGGGTTCTCCTTTGTTTGATGGAGATATGAACAATGTTATACGTGTAGCGACAGAGGAAGCTGTGATCTATCAACAAGAGGGAATTGATGCGCTGATCATAGAGAATTTTCGTGATGCTCCTTTTTTCAAAGATCAAGTGCCGCCGGAGACTATAGCGGCAATGACAGTCGTAGTACAAAAAATAAAAGAAGTATTTAGCGGAGATATCGGTGTCAATGTGCTTCGCAATGATGCGAAAGCAGCATTGGGAATCGCTACGGCTACCGGGGCCGCTTTTATTCGTGTAAATGTTCATATCGGAGCTATGCTTACCGATCAAGGCATTATCGAAGGCAGAGCCGCCGAGACACTTCGTCTGAAAGCCGCTTTGAAATCCAATGTAAAAATATTTTCGGATGTAGCTGTCAAACACGCCGCTCCGCTCGGAGAACGTCCCATCGAAGATGAAACGAAGGATGTTACCTTGCGGGGAATGGCGGATGCCGTGATTGTGTCCGGAAGCAGGACAGGTGAAGGTGTGGATATGGAGCAGCTTCAAAGGGTCAAAAGTGCAAGCCATAGACCCGTGCTGATCGGAAGTGGAATTACACTTGACAACATCTCCGGATATTTATCCTTGGCTGATGGATTTATCGTTGGCAGCTATTTCAAAACCGGCGGTAAGGCGGATCACTTTGTGGATCGCCAAAGAGTTCACGATTTTGTTCAATATTTTATTCGCAATATCGATTGATACTGATTTTGCCCTCATTTTCATATCTTTGGTCCGGCAAAATGTACGGTCTCGAAGTCATTTATTGCATTTCAAATTTGCTTGGCTGCCGGTTTTTGTGCGACTACCGGAGGTCTGTCCATTGTACAAACGGCTTGATGAGTTTTGTGTGAAGTGTATATGCTTGCCGGCGATTTATCCTCCTACGCGAAATTTGTATAAGATGACACCTTGTTGGATTTCAGGAGCATCTTTATCTACATTGAAGAGGCATTTTTGGGCGGCGGTAATAGCCAATTTTTTAAGATGAGAATCGGTTGATGTAGAACCCTTGGGAGTATATTCCGCACTTATGACTTTGCCAAATTGATTTACTTTGATTTTAATAGCGATGATTCCACCTTCGGTGAAATTATTGCTGGGAGAAGGCATACGTCTTGCTTTTCTGTTGCCCAGAGAGTAAGACATACCACTACCGGTGTTGCTGTTGCCTTCGTAGTTTTTGGAGTCTTTGCTACCATTGGGTTTACCCATATCACCTTTTCCGGTGGTATTTCCTTCGTTTGCCTGATTGTTGGTACCTTTTTTCTTGCCCGGATAGAGAGCATTGGGATTGATTGATGGTTTTTCAGGTTCTTTTTTGACGATCTCTTTATCGGGTTTTTCGACGGGTTTCACTTCGGGTTTAGGTTTCACCTCAGTTTTTTTCTTGGGTTTGGGAACACTTATTGATTCTTCGGTGTCTTGAGTGGCGAGGTCTTCATTGTTTTTTTGCGGAGTCGGTGGCGGGGGTGTTTTCTTGGGTGGAGGTGTCGTTTTCGCAATGGGTTTTTGGACTTTGCCAAAACCTTTTACATCCATTCCGAGATTTACTTCCATCCCTTCTTCTTCCGGCAGCGGCAGCGGGGTAGAGTATCCAAATAATATCAACAATAGTATTAATATTAAGTGAAATACGAAGGTAGCTATATATCCTTTTGTTTTATTATTCATTCTTTTTTTTCTTTCTTTCTTCAAAAACAAATATGATACCAAAGATTATCTCCGGCGTTTGCTTTTTGTAGCAATCACGATTTTGTGTTTAGTATCGAAAGTTTTATTTATTTCATTGACGAGATCCATAAGGTTAACTACTTCTTGTAGTGGGACGGTAAAATTGGCTTCAAGCCGGATGGTGGCACTTTCTACTTTGGAAAGCTTATCCACCAAAGCATTCTTTATTTGTTCTTCGTCCATTTGGATTCCATCCAGAAAGTAATTTAAATTTTCGTCGATGGAAAGTACCAATTTGGGTTGTGCTTCCGTAGTACGATTATTGCTTTGT
Source organism: uncultured Bacteroidales bacterium (assembly GCA_964562195.1). GTDB lineage: Bacteria > Bacteroidota > Bacteroidia > Bacteroidales > S143-32 > S143-32. The sequence continues at coordinate 6,833 of CAZLTF010000313.1, forward strand.
GGCAATAAAAGTTTTACTCCGGTCGTCGAGACCAGCGTGGAAGTCAGGATGAAAAAAATAAGCAATAGAAATACCAAGTCGGCGACAGACGACATATTGGCTTCTGCTTTTCTTTTATTTCTGATTTGTATTGCCATAGGTTTTTATTATTTTGCGGGTTCGTGGAGTACATCCATAAATTCGGTAGCGGTACCTTCGAGTTGTATAATGAGTGCTTCTATCTTTGAGACTAGCACATTGTAAGCCACATAAGCCATAATCCCTACGATAAGTCCGGCGACTGTAGTCACCATAGCTTGGTACATACCATTGGAAAGGAGTCCGATGTCAATATTGTTGCCAGCCATTGACATATCATAGAAAACCCGTATCATTCCGATCACCGTTCCCAAAAATCCCAACATCGGTGCTGCTCCGGAGATGGTTGCTAAGGTAGAAACGTTCTTTTCCAACTTCGCTACTTCCAATTTTCCGGTGTTCTCAATAGCTGCACTGATATCTCCCAAGGATTTTCCGATGCGGGTCAGCCCTTTCCATATCATTCTCGAAATGGGGGTATCGTTGTTTTTGGAAAGTGTGATGGCTGCATCAATTCTACCTTCATGAATAAAATCGCGAATGCTATTCATAAAGTTTTTATCCTCTTTGGAGGCTTTGGCTATAGTGAAATAGCGCTCTACAAAGATATACACTGCAATAATGGATAGCAAAACCAATACGGCAAGTATCCAGCCGCCTTTTAATGCTAAATCCAAGAAGGACATTTTGATTTCTCCTTCACCTGCCAATTGGTCTGCTGCCAAGGCAGTAGTATCACTCACGGCTTGTGTCGCCTGCAATAAGATTCCTACTAACATACTTTATCATTTTTTGCAAAGTTATGGAGTAAAGAACCTCATTTTTGTAGTTTTATTGTAAGTTCTTAACAAAAAATTGTTAATTTGTCGGAGGAAAATTTCCGTTACGAATAATTTGTTAGAAATCCAGACTCAAAGAGAAATAGATGACCGGTTTCCGGATTTTTAGGTTCTCAACACCCCAAGCCATATCCAAACGCATAAAATATCCTATTAATTTGGTGCGAGCACCAAATCCAAAACCGCCTACCCACGGGTCACTGACCATTTTTACTTTGATAAATAGCGGATTGTGTTTAAGGTAACGTGTATATAGATAATTGTCGTCTGCATAGGGTGTCAAACCTGTCCATGCGGTACCGATATCTCCAAAACCGATGAGTTGAAAATTGTTGAGAAAATCGGAATTTAACGGATATTTGGAGAAATAATTGAAAAGCGGAAAACGCAATTCGCTGTTTAATACGATAAATGAGTTTCCGTTTCTGATGTTTTGTGGAAAACCTCTCATATTGGTCGCTAATCCTTGATATTTGTAATCTTGAGAATAATCAATAGGAGTATATTCATTGTATTTTGGAAAAAACCAATTGTCCACACCTCCCATAAAATAGGCTAACTTTTGATTGCCCAAAGCGGTACTTCCGGCAATCCGGTTTGCCCAAATAAAAGTACGGTGAATTTTCTGATAATTGCGATAATCAAATCCTAATACAAAAAGGTTGCCCGATTTGTTTTTCAAAACCGGCTGATAATGTTGATTGTATTCAAAAAAGAATTTGTATCGTGTTCCTTGCATTAGATTGATACCCAAGTCTTGGGTGTTGTCATACACAAATTCACCTTTGATGCCTGCATTGTGTGCATTCATATTGGGACCTGCCAGAGAGAAATTGTCGATTGCAAGAATATGTCTGGATTCATTGCGGTATGACAGAGTAAGACGGGCACTCATAATCTCATTGAAGGGGTATTTCCAGATATAAAAAAACTCATTAAATGTTTCCCTCATCAATACGGAATCATTCTGATACAAGGTGGGTTTGCGATGAAATACTACTTCCTTGTCAATACGATGCTTCAAATCGCTATAGCTCAAAAGATATTCGTTATTCTTAAAGTTCATGGCAAACATAGCTCCACCGACGATGCGGTAATCTTCCATTAGATCGGTGACTCCCAATTGAAAAAGTCCGTTGATTCCATTGCCGTTGAAAATGGGTCCTCCTCCCTGAAAAGGCTGATAGGAATTGTACAGACTGGTGAAATCCAATTGTGTCGTGACTTCATTTATAAAATATTCGACATAATAATTTCGACGTTGTGGAATATCTTCTACTGCCGGTTGATTTGAAAGTAATTTTTTGACCGGATATTTTTGTATGACTTTTTGATAAATACTATCTTCCACATTTTTTGCAATGATATGTTGATAATTGATTGTATGACTGCTGTCAATGTCTTTGAGAATACGATTGATCAGGTCTGACTGGTGAACATTATAAAAGAGATGGTTTGTGTTGGAGTTGTCTTCTTTTGAATGTTGCTTTTTTTCTTTTTTCTCTTGCTGTTGCTTGGCAAGATGGGTCTTCATGAGTTCTTCTTCGGAGAGCATATCCATATTTTGAATATCCGAAATCAACATCTTATACCGGTTGTCGATAAAGAAGATGGAAGCCATTACATTATCATTGATGTCATAGTCCAGGATGTTGCGGCTGAAATTGCTCAAAGGATACGTGTGCGTGAAATAGCGATAATGAATGGTCGTATCGACAAAACTGATGGTGCTGTCGAGTTTGCCCAAATATAGATTTTGTATTCCATTGACATCACTGAGGTAGGTAAATGCTTGGTCGTTGAGTTGTTGAACTTTGATCTCGTTGCCGAAGGAGGTGTTGCTTACACGTTGGAGTACATTGTTTTTGTTTTTATAGTCATACATAAACAGATCCATTGCTCCTTCGACTCTGTCCGGTCTCAGCGGATCGCTTTTGCGAATGGTATCATTGATTCTGTTGGAACAGAAAAGAATACTTTGGTCGTGATGATAAAAACATGGATAACGATCGTCATAGATATCATAGGTCAATCGTTCGTAGCTATTGGCTCCCACATCATAAACAAAGATGTCCGATTGTCCGAAAGTGATGGCGGACATAGCCATAAAATATCCGTCGTCGGAATACGAGAAATCCAGTACCTTTTCAAAATGACTCATATAGATACTTTCCTTCTTTTTTTCTTTTACATCGTAATAGATCATATAGGGTTTTCCCTTTTTTTCTACTACAAATGCCAATATCCGGCTACTGGGATGCCAATCCAAGACGGGATAAGAATAATCGACTTTTTCATTCAGACGGTATGCTCCTTTGTATATTTTCTTTTTTTTGCCGGTTTTCAGATTTTTGATAAATATTTTGTACAAACCGGATTGGTTGGTAGCATAAGCGGCATACTTGCCATCCGGACTAATTTTTACTTGCTGATAAACGGTGTGTTTTTTGCTTCTTTTGATGATTTTTGCGCCTTGAGGCGTATTTGTGTTTTGAATAATTTCCCGGTATCTATCGGAATAATATTGCTGCCACTCTTCGATCAAGGTCTTCATATCTTTGTACAAAGCATATTTGAATCCACTCTGAACACGCCGGCTCATCTTGGCAAGATATAAGATATTGGCAATATTTTCCTTTCCATAAACATTGCTTATGAAATACCAAAAGGAATGTCCTGCCCATCGTGCGTCTTCACCTGTCAGACGATTAAAATTGGCATACCTGCCCGAGGTGATGCCGTCTCTCACCTTGTCGTCAATATCGCTTGTCCACGGTTTTGAATAGTAAGATACCAAACCGCTCAGAAACCATTCGGGAAATGGAAAGAGAGAATTGTTTTTGATTTGTGCCCCCAAGCTGGTGCCGTAGATCGCATTGTTGATAAGTGTTTGCACCACGCCCGCTTTGATTTGTTCTTCGAGATTGGAATGTGTTCCGTCAAAATAGAGCACTACTTTCGTCCCGATGATATGGGTTACTCCTCCGGTGTTGTAACGTTGGTCGCTGAGCAATCCTATGTTGCTTTGTTTGAGATCGGAAAAATTGTTAAACAAAACAAACTGCAATTTGTCCTCAAGCGTT
>CAZLTF010000314.1:0-2521 GCA_964562195.1 uncultured Bacteroidales bacterium
ATTACTCAAGATCGCCGAAATCAATTTCAGCAAGCCCGATGACTCTAAGCACAAAATTCTTTTCGAAAACCTCACCCCTCTTTTCCCGGATGAACGTCTCCCTCTTCAGGTCGGCAACGGAAGCACCGAAGATATAAGCGCGAGGGTAATCGACCTTACCACCCCTATAGGCAAAGGCCAACGCGGCTTAATTGTCTCGCCACCCAAGGCAGGTAAAACGTTAATTCTGCAAAACATTGCACAATCCATTACACATAACTCACCAGAATGCCGCCTTATCGTATTACTTATCGATGAACGACCGGAAGAAGTCACGGACATGGCTCGAAATGTAAATGGTGAAGTGATCGCTTCCACCTTTGATGAACCTGCCGAAAGACATGTAAAAATAGCCAATCTCGTCTTAGAAAAAGCCAAACGCCTCGTAGAAGCCGGACACGACGTAGTCATTCTTCTGGATTCCATCACACGTCTCGCAAGAGCCTACAATACCGTAGCACCTTCATCCGGAAAAGTACTATCCGGTGGTGTCGAAGCAAATGCACTCCAAAAACCAAAACGCTTCTTTGGCGCTGCCAGAAATATTGAAGGCGGCGGCTCTCTTACCATTATCGCTACCGCATTGACAGATACAGGTTCAAGAATGGATGACGTTATCTTTGAAGAATTTAAAGGTACGGGAAATATGGAATTGCAGCTCGACCGCAAACTCGCTAACAAAAGAATATATCCCGCCATCGACATCGTATCTTCCAGCACACGACGAGACGATCTATTGCAAGACAAAGAACAACTTCAACGCGTCTGGATATTGAGAAATCACCTCGCCGATATGAACACCATTGAAGCAATGGAGTTTCTTAAAGACAAACTTCGCAGAACATCTACCAATGAAGAATTTTTAATCTCTATGAATGGATAAATTATTTTTTCCATATACATCAAAAAAAAAGACTGCTTGTATCCGGCAGTCTTTTTTTTAAAAAAATAAAAAAATAGAAAATCAAATATTATCGTATCTTTGTCTTTCAAAAAATCTGATTCGATGAAAGATAACATTGCGCTCTCAAACATAAATAATCATAAACAAAAACTGTTGATATCAGTATTAATACTCCTGTCTATCTTCGCCAAAACACAAGTATTGGAAGACTTCTCAGACGGCAATATCAACGAGAATCCTCTTTGGACCGGTGACACTTCTGTTTTTGTCCTAACCAGTTCATCTGCCATTCCTCCTGAAATGAAACCTGCACTAAAACTCAACGACGACAAATCAGACACCGCATTTATTGCTACCGCAAACGAATTGTCAGAAGCAGTCGAATGGCAATTTTGGTGCAAACTTTCATTCAATTCATCCTCCAACAACAATATGAGGGCATACCTGATGAGTGAATCCGAAAATCTCAAACAAGAATTATCAGGCTATCTTTTACTAATCGGAGGTGCCAATGACAGCATTTATTTTGCAAAGCAAGAAAATACAGAAATCATTCCACTTCTAAAATTCTCATCCGCCTTCACCGGTAACACTACCAATACTTTCAGATTTAAAATTACAAAAGACGATAATTCAGTGTGGAACTTTTATTTCGATCCCGAAGGTGGATACAACTGGCAATGGCAAGGAAGCATTTTAGAAGAAAATCTTTATCAAAATCATTACTTCGGATTCTTTTGCAAATACACTTCCAGCAATGCCACCAAGTTTTATTTTGATGATATTCATATTCAAATATTCGAAGAAGATACTATTCCTCCACATCTGACGAATATTGATCTCCTAAATTCATCCGAATTACTACTCTACTTTGACGAAGCCTTAAATGAAGATAGTACCTCCAACTTTGACAACTACGAATGCGACAACGGAATCGGACATCCCATCCAAACCATCTACAACTCCGGCAACAATACGGTTTCTCTCTTATTCTCAACAAATTTCGAAGAGAATATTACCTATACATTATCCGTCCAGAACATTACCGACCTATACGGTAATGTCATGAATGAAACCAATCTTCCATTTCAATGGGAAGAAATACATACTCCGGCAATTGGTGACATTATCATAAGTGAAATTATGGCAGACCAGAATCCTACTCCCAACAATCTACCTGCCAAAGATTTTCTGGAACTATACAATAGAACCCCAAATAATATTCAGCTGCAAAACTGCAAAATACAATTGAAAAACACGGGATCATTTATCGAATTCCCCGAATATATTCTACCACCCAACACCTTTCTGATTATTACAAAAAACAGCGACACCGGATTGTTTCAAGATTACGGTCACGTATTAGGCTTACCCGGCTTTAGTCTCAACAATGAATCTACACTCAAACTCTTCAATTCCAGTGACCAATTGTTGGATATAAAAAGCTATGAGACAGCATGGTATCATGACCCCGAGAAAGAAAATGGCGGATGGTCAATAGAAATTATCGATAGAAACAAAGCTTGCTATAACGGAGACAATTGGCTGGCAAGCAATAATCTTGACGGAGGAACTCCG
>CAZLTF010000315.1:0-2684 GCA_964562195.1 uncultured Bacteroidales bacterium
AACCGGTACAAAATCATCCACCTGTTTGAAAGCAAGTCAACAAAGAAAAAAACAACGGCAAAAATACATTTTTTTTAACTATTTTTAAAAATATATTGAAATAAATATTAATCTTTCACATACAAATAATGTATACCTTTGCAGCCGCATAAATATATTTTAATACGGTATTAAATAAAAATTTGAATATCATGAAAAAGATTTTTTCAACGCTTGTTTTAGTTTTCTTAATAGTCGCAAGTCTCGGCACATTACGAGCACAAAACAACCGGGAATTACTTAACATCAGCGGAGATGCAATAAGTGTCGATGAATTTAAACACATCTATGAGAAGAACAAAGGAATAGGACAGAAAGAAGAAGAAAGTTTGGAAGACTATTTGGAGAAATTTATCAAATTCAAATTGAAAGTCAGGGAAGCCAAAGATCTGGGGATGGATACTCTCGCCTCCTTCAAGAAAGAATTCAGTGGATACCGCAAACAATTGGCAGAGCCCTATTTTGTAGATGAATCCATCATCGATCAACTAAGCGAAGAAGCCATTGAACGCCAAAAATATGATGTAAGAGCCAGCCATATCCTATTCAAAGTAGGCGAAAATGCAATGCCCGAAGATACATTGAAAGCCTTCAACAAAGCTCTTGAGGTCAGAAAAAGGATTATCAAAGGAGCCGATTTTGGAGAAATGGCTGTAAAATATTCAGATGATCCATCCGCCAAAGACAGAGAGGGTAGAGGTGGTAGAAAAATAAAAGGGAACCGTGGAGATCTGGGTTACTTCTCATCACTCAACATGGTATATCCTTTTGAAAATGCGGTATATAACATGAAAGTAGGGGAAATATCCATGCCGGTAAGAACTGCATTTGGATATCATATTATCAAACTTACGGACAAATCACCAGCCTGTGGCACCATCAAAGTTGCCCACCTTTTCCTCAAAATGCCACCCACCGCAGACAAAAATGATTCTATTGCCATAAAGAAAACGGCAGATTCACTTTACACTGCTCTGAAAAACGGCGCTAGCTACACTGAATTGGTGAGCAAATATTCAGACGATAAAGGGACGATCGCCAAAGGTGGCGAACTTCCCTCCTTTACTGCAAACAGAATGGTACCCGAATTTATCGAAGCTATCAAACAATTGAGCGACTCCGGTCAAATATCACGACCTGTGCTCACTTCCTACGGTTGGCACATCATTCAACTTCATAGCAAAACAGGCTATCAAATGGATGAAAAATCAAAGAAAAAATTAATTGACAAAATCAGAAAAGACAGCCGTTCACAAAAAAGCAAAAGTGTAATCATAAATGAGATTAAAAAAGAATACTCCTACCTCGAATATCCCGAAAATCTACAAGACATTTATCCGATGATAGATTCTACGATTTTCTCCAAAAAGTGGCAAAACAATTCGGATCGTATGCTCAACAAAAAGCTTATGAAAATCGGAGACAAAACCTATACACAAAGAGAATTGGTCGAATATATAGAAAAAAATCAAGGTATCAAAAAAGATGAGTCCTTTGCAGAATTTGTCAATCGTAGTTTCAAAGAATTCTCGGATAAGATGTGCATTGCTTACGAAGATGTCCGCCTCGAAAAGAAACATCCCGAATTCAAACTATTGGTAGATGAATACCGCGATGGGATTTTATTGTTTGATCTGATGGACCAAAAAGTATGGACAAAAGCCAATAAGGATACGACCGGCTTGAAAGCATTTTATGCCAAACACAAAAAAGATTACTTGTGGGATGAGAGGGTAAAAGCCCAACTTTTCATTATTTACGATAAAGAAAAAGCAGATGCCATCTATCAAGATGCAAAAAATGGAAAAAGCAAAGAAGAAATCGAAAAAGCATATAACGATAAAGAAAGTAGCAAAACGGTTGTAAAAATCGAAGAAAAATTATACTCAAAAGGCGATCAGGATATCGTTGATCAAGCGGAATGGAAAAAAGGTATATCTGCCCTCTCCGAATACAAAGGCAAAAAAGCATTCGTAAAAATACTTGATATTATCCCCCCTCAACCTAAAGAATTTAACGAAGCAAGAGGACTCGTCATCGCTGACTATCAAGATTATCTCAAAGAAGAATGGGAAAAAGACTTGGCATCCAAATACAAAGTGAAAATCAACAAAAAAGAGCTGAAAGCCCTCAAAAAAGAATTGAAATAAAATTCTGTGAAACAAAAAATAAAAAGTATTATTTACACATTTGCTATCACAGCAATGATTAGCTCTTGCCAACTCTCCAACCAATCCGGTGGACGCGAGTTGGCAAGAGTCTATGATACATATTTGTATATTTCGGATATACGGGATGCATATCCCCAAGATATTAGTGAAAATGACAGCTTGCTATTTGTCCAAAACTTTATTAACAACTGGATTGAGAATCAATTGGTCATTGCCAAAGCAGAAAAAAACCTTCCCGATAACAAAAAAGATTTTTCCAAAGAACTTGACGAATATCGCAATTCACTGTTAATATACAACTATGAAAGCGTATTGGTCAATCAAAAATTGGACACCATCGTACAGCAAGAAGAGATCAACTCATTTTATCAAGAACGTAAAAATGAATTTCCCCTGCTATATCCTTATGTGCGATTGATATTTGGAGAAGTGGATCAAAAAAACAAATATTTACATAAGATAAGAACCTTGTTT
>CAZLTF010000316.1:0-2574 GCA_964562195.1 uncultured Bacteroidales bacterium
AAGACTGCAAGAGAGGGTCTTCTTGATTTGTTTGCTTTATTGTCCGGACTGACCCAAATAACCGTAAGCCTGTTATTTCATACGTTCAATATCCGCACCTAAAGCACGAAGGCGTCCGTCAATGTTTTGATAACCTCTATCAATCTGTTCGATATTGTCGATAATGCTCGTGCCATCGGCAGAAAGAGCCGCTATCAGCAGGGCAACTCCCGCCCGGATATCAGGGGATGTCATTCTTATTCCACGAAGTGGGTATTTTCTATTTAAGCCTATAACCGTTGCACGGTGCGGATCGCACAAAATAATCTGAGCACCCATATCAATCAGCTTATCCACGAAAAACAATCGACTTTCAAACATCTTTTGGTGGATAAGGACACTTCCTTTGGCTTGAATAGCGGTCACGAGGGCAATACTGATAAGATCCGGTGTGAAACCGGGCCAAGGAGAATCCGAAATCGTCATAATGGCGCCATCCATAAAGGTTTCTATCTCATAATGCTCTTTGCCATACACTTCAAGGTCTCCGTTTTTGAACTCAAATTGTAAACCGATTCTACGAAAAACTTCGGGAATGATTCCCAGTTCATTCTCAATTACTCCTTTTATCGTGATCCTGGAAGCGGTCATCGCGGCTAAGCCCATGAAACTTCCAACTTCGATCATATCCGCCAATAGCCGGTGAGTCACTCCTCGCAACTTTTTTACTCCTCTGATAGTCAGTCTGTTTGACCCGACTCCTTGTATGTCGGCACCCATAGCAAGTAGCATCCTTGTTAATTGCAGGAGGTAGGGTTCGGTAGCTGCATTGAAAATGATGGTCTCTCCCGGGGTCATCACCGCTGCCATAATAATGTTTGCAGTACCTGTGACAGAGGCTTCATCAAGCAAGATATAATCTCCCCGCATTTTTTTTCCGTCAATCTCAAATGCTTGTTTTTTTGAATCATATTCAAAAACAGCATTGAGTTTTTTCATTCCGATGAAGTGTGTATCGAGACGTCTTCTGCCGATTTTGTCCCCTCCCGGTTTGGGTAAATATGCTTTGCCGAATCGTGCCAACATAGGACCCATTAACATTACCGAGCCTCTAATTTTACCGGCTTTTTGATAAAATTCATCCGTATAGAGATAATCTACCTTAATATTTGATGCCAAAAATGAATAACTATCTTTGCCTAATCGCTTAATGATTACACCAAAATCTTGAAGTATATCAATCAGTCGATTGACATCCAGTATGTCGGGGACGTTGTGCATAATCACTTCTTCATCGGTCAAAAGAACAGCACAGATAACCTGTAATGCTTCATTTTTTGCTCCTTGAGGTGTTATTTCTCCGGACAATCTTTGTCCTCCTCGTATTTTAAATGATGACATAATATTTTTTTGGCTAATATACCACCTTTCCGGAAGGTGCAAATACTTAAAAGAAAAAACAATTAACAAAGTTTTCAACAATATTTGGATTCTAATCTGTCGGAAGGAGGAATGGATGTTCATCTTGATGCGAAAAACGGAACATACATTGCAGTATTTAAAACAAAAAATAAGAAAGTTTCAAGAAAGATTGTTGTTCGATAGTAAATTCGGGATTTGATTTTTTATGATAAAAGTGACCAAATCCCTTGATTTTTTAACTATGCTATATGAAAGCAAAATTATTTTATTTAGGTTTATCTTTTTAGTGATAACATCATATTCACAAGACCTTATGATTATTGAGGAGCCTTGGGGTGTGGGAATTAATTTTTATTCGGTACATCTTCTTTTTTTGGCAATGCGTTATCAATTTTATGATAATTAGTGTCCGGTACGAAACTTCCTTTTTTGATAGTGCTTCGGAAGAAAACGCCAAATTCGAGGCTTGCGAAGTGTTTGAGATGAATGGAGTCCGGAAGCTTTGGAATGACGGTTTCAAAACGAGCCTATCGAACAAATGGGTGATTTGTCTCAAGCACCATTTATTTTCATTCGATATGCAACCATTTAGCTTCTATTGTTGTTTCCTAAATGAATAAAAAAACAAACAAATATGAAAAAATTACTACTTATTGTATTAGTATTTATTGGGATCTCCAATTTAAAAGCACAGTGTCCTTTAACAGAAGCCGTTGATTTTACAGTTACGGATATTGAAGGAAACGAAATAAACCTTTTTAGCATTTTAGACAATGGTCAATATGTTGTTATTGATTTTTTCTATACCACTTGTGGACCTTGTCAGATTACTGCTCCCAAAGTAAATGAAGCTTACCTTGCTTTTGGTTGTAACAACCATGACGTTTTCTTCATGTCTATGGATATAGGAGATTCAAATGCTGAATGTGAAGAATTTGATGAAACTTATGGGGTTGAGTATCCGACTGTTTCCGGACAAGAAGGCGGTGGAACGGCTATCTGTAATACTTATGGTATTGGGGCTTATCCAACCGTAATTTTGATTGCTCCTGATCATAGCATCGTAGAGCAAGATATCTGGCCTATTGCCAATGGAGCTTATTTGATCAGTGTAATTGAAGGTCATGGTCCCACTCAAAACTCCTGTGACACGCCTGTCATAGAAGCCAATTT
>CAZLTF010000317.1:0-6753 GCA_964562195.1 uncultured Bacteroidales bacterium
TCATAGTATTCATTATTTGGTTGTTTTCTACAAAAGAAAAGATTATTAATTATAGTGAAAAATGGTTTTTAATTCTATTTTTAGTTGGTTTGTCTGGAGTTATTCCAATTATGATAAGTATGAAGCAAAGTGGTTTTTATATTTTGGCTACATTTCCATTGTTTAGTATTGCATTTGCAATATTAATTATGCAGAATGTTAACTTTTTAGTTGAAAAAATAAATATTAATAGCAAAGGTTTTAAGTATTTAAGGTATTTCAGTTATGTGTTAATATTACTTAGTGTAGTTTTAAATTTATTACAAATTAACAAAATAGGAAGAGATAAAGATAAAATAGAAGATTTATATGCTGTAATTCAAGTAGTTCCAAAAGGGGCAACAATTACTATTCAACCGGATTTAAGAAATGACTGGTCTTTACACGGTTACTTTCAAAGATATGGAAATATCAGTTTAGATTCAGACACAGCTATTTTTCATAGATATATTTTAGTTAAGAAGACAAATCGTAATATTTATTTATCAAAATATAAAAAAAGAACTATAAATTTAAATATTTATGATTTATATGAAAATATCAAAAAGCACTAACCGCCAACCGAATATATGCCAATATCAATGATGATACGACTCACCTTTGATAATGGTATATGCCCGGTATAATTGTTCTACAAAAATCATTCTTACCATCTGATGAGAAAATGTCATTTGTGATACTGCTATTTTCTCATTTGCCCTTTGCATTAGTTCAGGGCTAACACCATAGGGTCCTCCGACAACGAAAACAAGACTCTTAAGACTCTGATTTTGTTTCTTTTCAATATAGTTTGCGAATGATTTGGATGTATATTCCACGCCTTTCTCATCCAACAAAACAAGTCGATCACCGGAAGCGATTTTACTCAATATCAGTCTCCCTTCTTCCTCTTTTTGCTGTTCCTGACTACTAAATTTTTTCTTCTTCGGAAGGCTTAATATTTCTATGTTGAAGTGAACATAGTGGCTGAGCCTGCGCTTATATTCTTCACACAAAGCGGCGATGTGATTGTTGGATGTTTTGGCAATAAGTATCAATGTTATCCGCATTCGTTTTATTTTTAATTGCAAAAGTACTCAAAAGATCGTTTTTTCATTAATTTTTCTTCTTTCTATCGAAAAAAAGAGTGTATTTTTACCTATTGCATGCCTGTCAGGCAAAAAAATGTGTGAACGATAAAGGAAACAGCCCATTGTTAATAAACTGTTAATAAGTTAAATAAATTTATTTTTTCAATTTAAACAATTTTTAAGGAAAAATGTTTCTACAATCGAAATTTATCGTACTTTTGTAGGAAATTGTGTATTTAGAATATCTAACTATGTATATTTTGAGAGAAGTTACAAACATACTGATGAAGATGGTTCGTAGAACATATATCGTTGTTCTGTTGCTGCTTTCTTATGTTTCCTACGGGCAAAACGAAGCGGAAATGTCAAAGGCAATAGCAGAATACCTATCTGAAATTCCGGACATCTATATTAACTCCATCGTCACAGACAGCCTTGACAATATTTGGATAGGAACCAAAGAAAATGGTCTTATCGAGGTGACTCCGGAAGGATTTAAAGGGTTCAACAAGGCAAATTCACCACTTTTGGACAACAATATCACCGCAATTTCCATCGACAAACAAGGAAACAAATGGATCGCTACCGATCAAGGCGGGCTTGCATATTTTGATGGAGAACAATGGAAAATATTCACACAAGAAAACAGCGGACTTCCGTCCAACACTATCCTGACAGTACGTTGTACGGATGAAGGTGTTTGGATTGGTACCTATTTTGCCGGCTTGTCTTTTTATGATGGCAATCAATGGGACACATACAATATTGACAATTCGCCACTACTAAGCAACAAAGTAATGGCAATCAATGAAGATCAAAACAAGGTGCTTTGGGTCGGTACGATGGGCGGAGGTCTGTACTCACTTGACCCGAAGGGAGTATGGAAAATCTATACCATCTATGACTCTCAGCTTCCATCCAATTTTATCTACGACATTCAGATTGACCCCGAAAACAATAAGTGGATAGCTACCGGCGGGCAAGGAATAGGCGTTTATAATGATGAATATTGGATTACTTTCAACAAAGACAATTCCAAGCTCAACGACAATAATATCCATAAAATATATATTACAAAGAAGGGTAACAAATGGATTTCGACCTATCGAAAAGGGGTAGTATTCTTCAACGGAGAAGATTGGACTATATATGACAATCACAATTCCGATATACCCGATGATGTGGTCACTTCCATTGATTACAGATATCCAAATACGGTTTTGTTCGGAATGCAACGCTATGGTCTCATAGCTATTGAAGATACACTATCCGTTAAAAATCCAGGCTATGCAAGTAAATTTACAGAAGTAAAATCTACAAGTATTATGCACGGACAGATTACCCAATCACATTTTATTGATATGGAGATTCCGTCTTCTGAAAATAATAAAGTGTCCGTCCTTGCCTCTTCACAAGAAACAGACCATCGAATCACTCCCAACACCACTATCCTAAACAAAACAAATGTTCCGGTTCTGATTAAACCCAACTATATTTTTGATTTTCATCTCGGGACAACACTTTTCAGAGGAGATCTTGACGTAAGAGATGAAGCTCTCCTACTGGGGAACTTTGGTTTTTCTCTTGAAAAAAATGTGATGATCAGAAAGAAATTTCTCGGAAATATTCTTTTTGATATGGACTTCGGACAGCTTACGGGTGCCAAAAGAGATAATTATTTCAAAAATAATTACAAAGAATTGAAACTTCAGTTTAGATTTATCACCGGAAATAGAAACTTTAATTCCAAATTTCTTCGCAAAGTCAATTTGTATGGGAGTGCCGGTATTGGTCTCTTGATATTTAGAAGTTATATGAGTAATAGTCAAGGAGTTATACTTGACAAATATGGATATAAGAGAATCGCCGGGAATCCATACGGACTTTCAAAAGATACACCGGAATATGAATTTACGATTCCTCTTACCATCGGTATTAGCTTACCGGTCAGCAAACACGTACATCTTTTTCATGAGATCAAATCAAGCTATTTCAGAACTGACAAGTTAGACTCCAAAATTGCAAATCATTATGACAAATTCTTTTTGTTCGACTTTGGTTTGTCATTTTGTTTATAAAGATGAATCCATGTGGTCTTTGAAAGAGAAAGAAAGACACGCCATCGTAAAGTGGAAAATAAGTGCGATTAAACATCTGTGGATTAATGCTGACCTTTAAGTGTAGAGAATATACTAACTATGGTCTGCCGAAAAACTCTCAAACATCTGAAATATAATGAATTACACAAATATATTGATGAAAAAATGCAAGAAAAATAAAGGTTTTTTCCAAAAAGACTTGCATTTATGAGTCCTGTCAAAAAAACAAGCGAGACTCAAATTGACAATCAAATACACATAAATTTTCCGAAGATCCCGTAATTAGAAATTATACCTGTTGTCTTCGATCAATTTCGCTGCTATTCTTCTTCTTGCTTCTTTTGTATTTACGGGAACCGCAAGGGTCAATTGTTGGATCAAATTCAGATATTCATTCCTTTCTTCCCCACTCAAAAATGAGTCAATAGCAGTCGTCGCCTTTGTACGGATAAGATTTGCACTATCATACATCAGAGTGTCCAAAATATCCATATATACAGGATATTCCATTTCAGGTTTAAGAGCTTCCAATTTTTCGACTCTCAACTTTGTTGACTCGGTAATATAGGTTTGTGTGATAATATCCGCAATATTGCTCAATATTTCTTGTTCTTGGATAAATTTTCTTCCAAACTTATCTTGCAATCTTTCGATCAATAATAATGCAACGGCTTTGAAATTTTTATTCATTTGTGTTCTTGCCTTGAAATAGTTGGAATTATCGATAGAATGATCTTCATTTTTTATTTCTTCCACCAATGTTTTGAGGTCAATGCCTTTCATTGATTTATTGATAGCGTGTTCGGCAACAATGATACGGTTTATTTCATTCGTTCCTTCAAAAATACGATTGATACGGGAGTCACGGTATCCCTTATCAATTTCCGTTTCGGCAGAGTATCCCATTCCTCCGTGAATTTGCACACCTTCATCGACCACGAAGTCTAACATCTCCGATCCATATACTTTCAAGGCAGCCGCTTCCAGGGCGTAAAATCCGATGGCTTCGATTGTGATCGTTCCTTTTTCTTTTCCGGTATCTGCGACCATTTTTTCGACTACGTGATCAATATTCTTGCTTACACGATACACAGCCGATTCGTTGGCAAAAGTGCGAATCACTTGTTCTGCCAGCTTATGTTGAATGGCTCCAAAATTGGAGATAGCTTGATTAAACTGTTTTCTCTCATTGGCATAAGCTACGGAATTTGAAATTGTTCGTCTGGCAGCTCCCATCACGGCTGCGCCTAATTTGATTCTACCCATATGCAGAATATTCAAGGCGATTCTAAATCCTTGACCTCTTTTGCCGAGTAAATTTTCGACGGGTACTTTCACATCCGTAAAGAAGATCTGAGTCGTGGAAGAACCTTTGATTCCCATTTTTTTCTCTTCGGGCTGTACTTCTACCCCATCCCATGCGCTTTCAACAATAAAAGCACTTAGGACACGGTCATTATCAATCTTTGCAAACACTGTAAACACATCTGCAAATCCACCATTGGTAATCCACATTTTGGTACCATTGAGAATGTAATGTTTACCGTCTTCACTCAATACCGCTTTGGTTTTCCCTGAATTGGCATCCGATCCGGCGGTAGGTTCGGTAAGACAATAGGCGGCTTTTTGCTCTCCAAGAGCTAAGGGTGGCAGATATTTTTGTTTTTGTTCGTCATTTCCATAATACACGATCGGCATAGTCCCGATTCCGGTATGTGCAGAATAAGCAACCGAGAAAGAATAACCGGCTCCCATCTCATCACTTGCCAACATAGAGGTGGTAAATGCTTGACCAAAACCTTCATATTCCTCCGGTACGGAAATCCCAAGAAGCCCCAGCTCACCCGATTTGCTCAATATCTGAGCTGTCAGCCCCGTTTTTTTATCTTCAATGGCATCCAAATTGGGAAAAACTTCCGTCTCAATAAAATCACGGCAAGTTTGAATTATCATTTGTTGTTCTTCATCTATCTCTTCAATAATAAATGTAGATTCTGCAGTCGATTCTTTGAGTAAAAATTCGCCGCTTTTTAAAATTTCTTTATCCATAATCTTAAACTTTATAAAAACATCGGCAAACATACACAATTTTTATTTATTCCAAACAAGTTTGTAAAAAGTCTACAAGAGCTGACATAACACGGATAACTACCACAATATAAACAGTTTAACATTCACAAAATAGTCTCAATATGTTTTTTTAATAAAAACAATAAAATTAAAATTAGCATAATAAATCTTGATTTTTCAAAAAAAAGATTTCATTTTCTGAGATTTAGCGTGTTATCGGTTGAAAAAAATCAACCACCTGATAGCAGAGATATCTTTGGCAAACAAAATGCAATTGAAAACATTTTTTTCAGAATACTTGCCGTTGGATAAATAGAATTATTTACCTTTGCATTTGGATAATGACTATCTTGTCGAGGATAGTACAAAGTAAAAAGTTTTAATCTCAGTCAAGGATTTTGGCGAAAGATATAAAAAAATTTAAATATATGGAAAAGAAAATTAGAATCGGATTGAAAGGATTCGGAGAAATTCCGAGGCATCTATTTCGTCTTTTTGAAGAAGACGGGCGCTTTGATGTTGTGGTAATTTCCGAATACGGCAAAGCGGACATACTATCATATCTGCTTAGAATGGAGACCAAAGGTAAGTTTAAAGCAAAGACAGAAAACAATTTCATTGTCACGGACAATATGAAATCCCGCATTATTCCGGGCGGAGAGCCGGGGAGTACTCCTTGGGATATGTTTGATATTGATTTTGTGATTGACGGAACGTGGGATTATCGTTCAAACGCAGATATGGAGAAACATATTCAAGCCGGTGCCAAGCGTGTTTTGCTGACCTCTGTTCCTACCGACGAGATCGATCGCATCGTCATCAACGGAGTAAATGATCATCTCATTTCGATCTCCGATCGCAAAATTTCGGCAGGAAGCGCAACCCTTAATGCCGCTGCTCTGATGATAAAACTTCTGGACGAGAATTTTGGTGTGGAATACGCCGGATTTACCGCTGTACATTCCTACACTTCGGATCAAGCTTTGCGTGACAAAGCCGGTGTTGATTACCGTAGAAGTAGGTCGGCAGCCGAAAATATTATCCCTTTGCATACGGTTATGCCACGATGGTTGGCACATATTTTCCCATCTTTGAAAGGAAAAGTAGATGCCACGATAATGAACGTTCCCGTACCCAACGGATCTATGCTTGATCTCACTACCGGAATGAAAACCCGGGTGCGAGAAGAAGAAGTCTTAGATGTGATAAAAAAAGCACATCAGGCCAACACTTCACTTATCAGGATTGCCAATGATCCGATCGTATCCACTGATGTTGTTGGCGGATCAGAATCCATTCTTTTTGACAAAAAAGCAATGATGGTAACATCCGGAAAGATGTTGAAAACCATTTCATGGTATCATGCAGCCTATTCTGTCGCTGTTAGACTAAAAGAAGTAATATTAGCATATCACGAATTAGATAAAAAAGGAGGTATCCAATGAGAGTTGCAATCAATGGTTTTGGAAGAATAG
>CAZLTF010000318.1:0-2916 GCA_964562195.1 uncultured Bacteroidales bacterium
TTTTCTTTGATAAAAGCCTCACGCATTGAGATTCCTGATCGAATTCTCTTCAATGTGGTAGAAAAATCAAAGAGTGAGTCGGCAGTTTTTTCTTTTAAGGCTGCGTATCCATATCCCATTGGGGTATGATCACCATAGCGATACCAAGCTTTGCGGGCATCGATCCATTCGCCGGTTTCGGCATCGCCGATCCAAAGTTGGGCTTTTTCACCTCCCCATGTTTCCCAATCCTTTCCGTCCATTTCTTCGACCAAGCATCCCAGATCATCATACCAGTGTACTTCTCCGTATTCATTGATCGCTTGTGCATTATACCGCTGGTCTGTCAATCCCATCCGGCATACATAACATACATCACGGTCAAAATTAATTTCGCGTGGACTATAATCCACTTTTGAGTTGCAGGCAAAAGCCAACAAAAGAGTGCTAATAAAGAGTATTTTTTTCATTTTTTATTCTGTTTTTGTTTGTTATTCCGGCTACAGCCGAATAATTAATTTTTATTATCAATCAAAGATTTATCCAAGACAATTTTTCCTAAATCCATTTCAATCTGCTGATTTACAATGTTTTCAATTTCATCGATTCGATGACTACTTATGATCATCAGGGAGTTTTTATCAAAATTATCCAGATATTGAAAAAGTACTTCCCTGGCTTTGGGGTCAAGATTAGCCGAAGGCTCATCCATTAACAAGATACGGGGATCTCTACCGAGAGCAAAGGATACCAATAGTTTTTGCTTCATACCGCCGGAGAGTTTGAGGAAGGGTTTGTTGAGGTTTTTGTCAACATCCAATCCCAAATCCGTAGCGATTTCGACAAAACGCTTTTTATCTTTATTCAATAAGCGGGAGAAGAAATACAACATTTCCTTGACAGTCATCTTAATAGGAGGTGGAATTTGCGGCACAAAACCTACTTCTTGCAAAATCTTTTCGCGCTCTTTTCGCGGATTCATTCCCAATACTTCCAAAGTCCCATCATAATCATAAAGTCCGAGAATACAACGAATGAGTGTTGTTTTTCCTGCTCCGTTTCGTCCGATCAGAGCGATTCGCTCTTCGGACAGGAAGTCTCTACTCAGAGCTTTGATAACCTCCGTTTTTTTAAAACTTTTTGTAAGATTCGATATATGAATAAGTGAATTAATCTCTGTTTTTGACATATTTTTTTCTTTTCCTTGCTTTTTTACTCCTACCGGACAATTGCTTGTCCAATCATTTCACCTTTGACACTTTGCGGTACAACCGCTATCAACAAACAAACAGGAATGTTTTATGTTTATGCAAATTTGTGAAAATGACAATTCATGTCCGGTACTAAACTTCCATTTTTGATAGTGTTTCGGGAGAAAACCCCAAAGTTGAGATGCTTTCTGTGAGGTGTTGAGCAAAGTAGAAATTGGTTTAATCGAAATGCCAAAATTTCAAAATAACTATTTCAAACACAAGCATACCGAACAAATTGATGTTTTGTCCCAAACACTAATCATACTAATTTATTGATTCCTTTAACAGTAAGCTTAAGTGCATCGCCAGGGCATACGTCCACGCAAAGACCACAATGTGTACAATCGGAGGTCGTATAATGAATTTTTTGCGTAGCTTTACCTCTCTGTACAAACCAAAGAACGTGAGGCACTTCACATACATCTTGACAATCGCGACAGTGACCACAGTTATCCAAGTTGAAACCGACGCTCACCGGTGAGAGATTGCCCAAGAGACTATAGGTCGCACCGATAGGACAAATATATCTACACCAGATTCTCTTGACGAAGAAAATTTCCACTAATAAAAGCAACAAAATCCAGAGTACCAACAAGCTAGGTCCGTAAATGAATGTCCGGGATAATATTCCAACAGGGTTGAGATCTTCAAATACGAGCTGTTCGGTAATAAAAGCTAATATCAGAAATCCTGCAAAAAATACATATTTGAGATAGATATTGAGTTTTCTTTCTTTGATTTTCTTCTTTTTCACAAGATAATCGTGAGCTTTTTCGCCCCATTCTGCGAGGAAATGATAGGGACACATCCACGAACAAAATGTTCGACCTCCCAAAAGCCAATAGAATATCAAGATGGTAAAAAATCCTATCCAGAAATTCATAGTCAAAAACACCCAATATCCTGTTTTTCCACCGATTACCAATTCTTGGAATGAATTGTACGGGTCCATAAGATAAAATCCCATCAGACGTGATCCGCTGAAAGAACCTTCCAAGAGACCGATATCATAGACAAAAGACAGGACAAAAAATACATTGAAAAACAACAGGACTCCCCAACGCAAATTGCGCCATTTGTGTCTATTACGATGTTGATGTTGCCATTCTTTATAGGGAATACCCTGTTTTTCATTGGGTAAATCTGCCCGTTTTTTGGGTGGTAATGGTTCCAATTGTTTTACTTTGAACATCATAACTTACCTCCTTCTTCTTCTAATTTATTTTTTGGAATAATGACAATACTCGCTGTGGCGGTAGGACACACCATCTCACAAACGCCACATCCGGTACATCCGTCGAGGACTTTCGGAATATATCCGTTTTCGGTTTTTTCCAGACGGATTGCGGTATCTCCGATGGGGCATTCTGTCACACAAAGGTCGCAGATCTCACGATCAAATTGATGTTCATTGACAGGATATGCAGCTGTATCTTTTTGACTTACGGAGAGATACACTCCTTTGAAATCTGCTCCTCGCGGACTTCCTTTGAAACCTTTGCCTTGCACGGCAAGACATGAAGCGGGATTCAACTTGGCAATCCCCATTTTCACCTCCTTGTGCATCACATCCGCTTGATAGTGAATAGGATTAAAATTCCGGTCTTCGTAGGCATCGGGCTTGTCCTTGACATATTCCATGATGGCTGCTTCTCCGGCATCCTTAAATTTATAAAAATTGAGT
>CAZLTF010000319.1:0-5137 GCA_964562195.1 uncultured Bacteroidales bacterium
CAAAAAGGAGAGCAAGGCTCTCCTTTTTTTATTTTCCTTACTTGCCAGTTTTCTTCTTAGTGACTTAGCGGTTTACTTTTTTTTGACCGGACTCAAATATCATCATCTCACAAATTAAAAAATGAAGGCAATCTGTGATCTTCAACAGACCTTATAATATGTTTACTTCAAACTTGATGTTACTCCCCGAAGCATAATCAAAAATGATAGTTTTTTCCACGAGACGAATCAATTGAAAATTATCATTTAGGCATAGCCGAAAATTGAACCTTTCTAAATTGATAACAATTTATCAACTATAGCTTTTTTTCATAATACAATTATATACTTTTGCGGCGGTTGAAAAAATAGTAGGTATGAAATATAATAACTTTATAAATAGACATATAGGTATTTCTGGCGATGATTTACAAGAAATGTTTCGAAGCATAGGAACAAAAGATTTGGATTCCTTGATGCAAGAGGTAGTTCCGGACGAGATACTATTAAAAGAAGATCTGGATTTGCCTGTTGCTATGAGTGAATATGAATATTTGCATCATATCAAGTCCTTAGCTGCAAAAAATAAATTGTTCAAAACCTATATCGGGCAAGGTTATTATAATACGATTTTACCTCCGGTCATCCAACGCAATGTATTGGAGAATCCCGGTTGGTACACCTCTTACACGCCTTATCAAGCGGAAATTTCGCAGGGGCGATTGGAGGCATTGATGAACTTTCAAACAATGATATCCTCATTGACAGGTATGCCACTGGCAAATGCCTCTCTTCTGGATGAAGGTACAGCGGCAGCCGAAGCAATGTTGATGTTTTTTAATACCCGTTCGAGGACAATGAAAAAAGCGGACATTCGCAAATTTTTTGTGTCCGGGGATATTTTCACACACACACAAGATGTATTACGTACGCGTGCCGAAGCATTAAATATTGAATTATTGGTGGGGCAATTGGATGATTATAAAGAAGAAAATATTTTTGGTGCCATATTTCAATATCCTGATAAGTATGGAAATATTATTGATTATTCGGAAAGGATAAAAGATTTTCATGAGAAAGAAATTCCGGTTGCTTTGATTGCAGATTTGATGAGTCTGGTGATTTTGAAGTCTCCTTTTGAAATGGGAGCTGATGTAGCTATTGGTAGTAGCCAACGTTTTGGAACACCTATGGGATATGGAGGACCGCACGCCGGATATTTCGCTACTTTGGAAAAATATAAACGCAATATTCCGGGACGAATAATCGGATATTCTCATGACCGTTATGGGAAAAAAGCATTACGAATGGCACTTCAAACCCGGGAACAACATATCAAACGTGAAAAAGCTACTTCCAACATTTGTACAGCCCAAGCATTATTGGCAAGTATGGCCGGTTTTTATGCTTTGTATCATGGTGCAAAAGGATTGAAACAGATTGCCAACGATATTCATCTGAAGACACGTAGCTTATCCGGAGCATTGGAGAATATCGGTTATAAAATTAATAATCAGTTGTTTTTTGATACGATCAATATCAATTTAAACCAATTGTGTAGTTCGGATGATCTGATGCATTTACTTCACGAGAATAAAATAAATATTTTGCAAGTCAATGACCAAGAAGTCCAACTTTCAATTGATGAAACGAGTATGCGAAGGGATATTGTCCGTTTAGTAGAAGTCTTTGCGAAAGCAGCGCACAAGGAGATTCCACATGTTGAATTCAAGGAAAAAATAGGAGGGTCTATTCCGGCATCTTTGATTCGTAATACGGATATCTTGGAGCATCCTGTTTTTAATCAATATCATTCCGAGACGGAAATGATGCGTTATATGAAACGTCTCGAAGAGAAAGATTTGGCACTCAATCGATCAATGACTCCTCTGGGGTCGTGTACGATGAAACTCAATCCGGCAGTGAGTTTGTTTGCTCTAAGCTGGCCTGAGTTTGGTGAGATTCATCCTTTTGTGCCCAAAGAACAAGCACAAGGTTATTATGAACTTATTGAGAATCTCGAGAGATATTTGCAAGTTATCACGGGTTTTGCCGCAATCTCTTTTCAACCCAATTCCGGTGCTGCCGGTGAATATGCCGGACTCTTGGTGATCAAGAAATATCTCGAAGATCAAGGAGAAGGACACCGTCGGGTTTGTCTTATTCCCTCTTCTGCTCATGGTACCAATCCTGCAAGCTCGGTGATGGCCGGTTTTCAGGTTGTAATCGTAAAAGCCGCAGCCAACGGAGATATTGACATAGAAGATTTGCGGGTAAAAGCAGAGCAACATAAAGATAATCTCGCCGCGATAATGATTACCTATCCTTCTACGCATGGTATTTACGAAAACGGCGTGAAAGAAATTACTGATATCATCCATAGTTATGGAGGACAAGTGTATATGGATGGTGCTAATATGAATGCACAAGTGGGTATTACCAATCCTGCAACGATTGGTGCCGATGTTTGTCACCTTAATCTTCATAAGACTTTTGGCATTCCTCATGGTGGAGGTGGTCCGGGAGTCGGTCCCATTGGTGTCGCAGAACATCTCAAAGATTATCTCCCCAATCATAGCCAAGTAAACTTAGGCAACAAAAAAGGAATTAGAGCAGTAGCTTCTTCTCCCTTTGGGAGTGCTATGATCCTTCCTGTCTCCTATGCTTACCTGTTACTTCTTGGAAAGGAAGGCTTGAAAAAAGCTTCGCAATATGCAATTCTAAATGCCAATTACCTAAAAAGTGAATTGGCAAAAGATTATGATATCTTGTATAGTGGAAATGCCGGTCGTGTAGCACATGAATTTATCATAGATTGTAGTATCTTTTTTAAGGATGCCGGAATTCAAGTTATTGATATAGCTAAAAGACTCATGGATTATGGTTTTCATGCTCCTACGGTCGCCTTTCCTGTTCATGGTACCCTAATGGTAGAACCCACTGAGAGCGAAAGCTTACCGGAGCTGAAACGTTTTATCTATGCTATGCGTCAAATTCGCAAAGAGATAGAAATGATCCGTAATAATGAATTGTCACATGATAATAATCCAATCAAAAATGCGCCTCATCCGGTTCATCTGCTCCTTTCAAAATGGGATTTTCCTTATGATAAAAACTTGGCTGTCAATCCTATGAAAATGGAAATAAGTGAAAAATATTGGACTCCTGTTGCCCGTATTGATGATGCTTATGGCGATCGCAATCTCATGTGTACTTGTCTTCCGATAGAAGATTATGAATAAAATATCCAAATTTATTGTTCTCTTTTTGGTAGGTAGTATTGAATTTTTTAATACCTTTGCACTACAAATCAATCAGGGATGAACGATAATACAGTAAGTGAACCGATCATCGAATACAGAAAAACAAGGACTTTTTGTGATTTGCGCTACCGGCAATAGTTCTTCTATTGTAAATGCGCAGGATTTTGTTCCGAAAACATTTTAATAATTACTATGTCAAGAATATTAGCAATAGATTATGGACAGAAGCGGGTCGGAATTGCAGTTACAGATCCACTTCAAATGATTGCCACTCCTTTGGACACAGTCCACGCAAAAGATATTTTCACCTTCCTTCATAAATATACAAAAACCGAAGACGTTGAAATGTTTGTGGTTGGGCTTGCAAAAAACTTGAACAATTCCAATGCTGAATCTGTTAAGTTTATCAAGCCTTTTGTAATAAAGTTGAAAAAGGCATTTCCGGATACGCCGGTAAAATTGTTTGATGAAAGATTTACATCGGTAATGGCTCAAAAGTCTATTCTTGCAGCCGGTGCGAAGAAAAAAGATCGACAAAATAAAGCTTTGGTTGATAAGGTGAGTGCGACGATTCTTTTGCAGTCTTTTATGCAAAGCATGGATATTGGTAAAATGAGATTAAAAAAGTGATATTATGATATTTCCGATTTTGGCATATGGTCATCCGAATCTGAGAAAGATTTCAGAAGATATTACTCCTGATTATCCTGATTTGGAGCGATTTATAGAAGAAATGTTTGATACGATGTACAAAACCTCCGGTGTGGGATTGGCTGCACCTCAAATCAACAAGCAAATTCGTATTTTTGTTATTGATACAACACCTTTTGCAGAAGAATTTCCGGAAACAAAAGGCTTTAAAAAAGTTTTTATTAATGCTCAGATGCTTGACGAATACGGTGAAGAAGTGAGTATTGATGAAGGCTGCCTGAGTGTGCCCGGAATTCGCGGAGAGGTGATGCGTTTCTCTAAAATCAAAATTCGCTACCAAGACGAGAATTTTACAGAACATGTCGAGGAATACGAAGGAATGATAGCGCGAGTTATTCAACATGAATATGACCATCTGGAAGGAATTTTATTTGTCGATCACTTTAATAATCTTCGTAAGATGCGTATCAAAAAGAAACTGAATAATATTAAAAAAGGTGAAGTAAATATTGATTACCGGATGATCTTCCCAAAGAAAATCAAAAGAAGATAAAAAATAGTATTGAGTCAAATAATATTCCATTGCTGAATTCGTTAGTAATCGAAAATAAATTGTATATGAAAAAAGTTAGATTGATCGCAGTATTGTTTGTAGGTATAATGGTTTTGTCTTGTAATCAACCATCACAAAAAGAGACAGATAAGACTCAATTGAATGCAGAAGCCATACAGCTAATGGAGCAGGATATTCAAAAACCTGACGGTACAATGGATATCACAAAAGCTAATAAGTTATTGAAAAAATACGATGATATCATCACCCGCGACAAAGGAAATCCTTTGAGAGCCGAGTATTTGTTTAAAGCAGGGAATTTGGCAATGAACATTAATAAACCAAATGTGGCATTGCGTCATTTTGAAAATTTGCTTGCTAATTACCCCAAAAATCCGAAAGCCGAACAAGCATTGTTTCTAAGAGCTTTTGTCTTGGACAACTCTCTGAAAGAATATGAAAAGGCAGAGACAGCATATAAAGATTTTATTAAAAAATATCCCCGTAGCGAATTTGCAGATGATGCAAAGGCAAGCCTTCAATATCTTGGAAAATCACCCGAAGAATTGATAAAAGAATTTGAAAAGAAAAACAAACAATAATTTCGCGAGTATTTTATTCACCAAAACCGATACGTGGCAGATACGCTGCTCTTCTTTGCAATAATTTGGAGCAAAAAATCGGGTAACAT
>CAZLTF010000320.1:0-2992 GCA_964562195.1 uncultured Bacteroidales bacterium
AACATTGGCAATGATTCTTATCTGCCTGAATAATAATAAAAATAATAAAAATGACTGACTTTGATAAATCTTAGTTAGGGTCTGCTGAAAATAAAAGAAGCCCGATTCAAGAACCGGGCTTTTAAGAACGTCACGTTTGACATTACATTTGCATCTTTATAATTATTCCATATTTGTATGGATGATCATTATATTTTACTCAGGCACATGTGTTTGTTGTCCGGAGTTAGGTGTCCAATATTCATTTTTATCTTGATTGTCCACCTGTGCATCAAGGTTTAGGTCTGCACCTACATATCCGGTAGCACCTGCATCATTTCTCCAGTTATTCAAATCTCCGCTATTAATAACATTGTTACCGGAGACATCCCCTGCATACATTGCCCATATTCCGGGGGAGACTTCCACTTCTGCGTTAGTTCCACCATAGGCAGCATTATAAGCTCTAAAATTCCATATATATATGTCATTATTTCTAACGATATTGCTAGAAGATATTACATCAATATGATTTCGATGAATCAGTACGGGATAGATTTTCTTATCATAAGAAAGTGAGTATTGCAAGAAATCTCCATTCATATCTACTACTTTTCCATTGTTTAGGAGGAAAGCAGCACGAGTGCTCACAATAGTGCCGGAATTGGCATTGGCAGGACTATCTGCATCGCGCAATTCTACAAGCACCCAATCTACTACACCAGCCGGAATACTACTTACACTTTCGGTGCCGGCATAATCCCATGGAGCGGTATTAAAAGGTTGAGAGAGTGGAATAAGACCACTGTTTTTCAAATCGGTATTCATCATTGTGCCATTGTACGCACCTTCTAAATTAGCCCATAAATGCATTTCCATATCCATATTCCAATGCACCCTATTGTAAGAATCATATTCAAATTCAGGTCCGGCAAAATTGCCAACAGGAGATTCAAAGGTAGCATATCCGTAATTATGAATTTTGCGAACATTGTATGCTACATCATTATTGGTATTGATAAACTCTACGTCCGTAGCGGTAAATCCATCATCCGTTTCGACAGAGAGGAAAGTGGAGTTTGCCAGTGCCGAGCCATTCTGAAAAACACAATGATTGAAAGAGTTAGTCGCATCAACCTCCGATCCTAATAATAATTGAATACCGTGCTGATCCATATATTCAATCGTAGCATATTTCGCACTGATCTTTCCACCATCGTTCACAACACATTGATATCCATTTGGGTTATAATGAGTAAGTGTAACGGGATGAGCACTTGATCCCAGAAGTCTCAACTCACCACCATCATTTACGCTTAAACTTTTGTATTCTTGAACTTTTAGCGTACCCCCGTTGACGACTTCCAATATTCCACCATCATCGATGGTAAGATTTCCGGTCGAGGTGAACATAAAATCATTCACATAAAGCTTACCGTTTGCGATATTCGTATTTCCATGTGCACTACAATAGATATCCGAATACATTGTAACGACGACGGATTTATCTTCTCCTTTACTATTAGATTTGTCAATATTAAGATTATAAAGTACTCCATTGCCGGATGCCATTTCCAGATGAGACGGTTGAGAGGATACCAAATTGACGGTATTTTTATTGGTTGACACGTCAAAGAGGCCTCCATTTACGATAAAGTTTCTACCAAAATAATGAGAAAGCCCATTTACATTGTCTTCCCAGATTCCGTTTGTCAATTCAAAATCATGGGTAACATGAATATCATCATTGGGTTTAAATTCACCGGATGTTTTGCTAACGATGAGATTTCCAAAAGTTTCGTAAGAAGCAGATGTTGTGACCATTTGATCCCCCGTACCGACGAATGATACTGTTTCGGTGCCGGAGAGGAAACCCGTCGTACTATTATTGACACTATTTTCATTCAACCAGCTTCCGCTAAGCAGGATGTCAATATTGCTGGCATCGGCGTTGAGACCTGCATTGGATCGAATATTCAAGAGGTCTTGAACATGCAAATTTACTCCGGTTTTTAGCTCCATAGTTCCATCTATGAGGTCTAAATTATTATTTACATAAACATTTTTGTTTGCATCTATAGACAAGCCATCGTAGTTGGCGTAGGTTTTATTCAAACTTAGCGTATAAAAGGTTTCATCCGAATGAATGAAAGCAGCATTAGCACCATCAAAGACCACGGCACCGGTACCTTCAACAAATCCGGCATCACCTACCATATTCGTCCAACTTCCTGCCACCATAGTTATGTTGTCTCCACAATCATAAGTACCGGAAACTATACTTAAATCTCCTTCCACATCAATGATATGATTTGTCGTAGTGGTTCCATTTTCAAAAATCACATTGTTAAAAATACCGGATCCACTTCCATACTGGTGAATATCTCCTCCTTTAAACACAAAGTTACTAGCGGCACCACCTTTGGTGAAATCAAAATCTCCATAATAGTTAAAATTTCCGGTAAGTTGTATATCGTGATCCGAATAGGATTCAAAAGTGTTGCCCGCTGCGATGTAGAGAAAATTATTAATTTCGATATCCTGAGTGGAATTAGCATGGATTTTAACTTTTGAACCGGAATCTTTGTAACATCTCATCTGGAAGAAATCAGCATCTGTACTATAATTCGTAATCCAACTGTCAGTATTTCCTCTAAAATCTACAAATCCCATAGCAAAACCGGGGCTTGCACCACTGTTAGCTATCCAATTACGATACACATAAATTTTCGCTTGTGCTGCACTGATAGCAGAAGTTGAACCACCCATCCAGGCAATATTATTTAGCACTTCTAATAAAGAACTATTATGAGTCATTTGCAGTTCTCCATAAAAAGTAGCATTGTGTCCGACCGTACAAGTAATATCTCTCACCCTTGTCGTAGCACCACTCCTAACGATCAAATCATGACCTATGTCAAGA
This sequence comes from uncultured Bacteroidales bacterium, assembly GCA_964562195.1. GTDB lineage: Bacteria > Bacteroidota > Bacteroidia > Bacteroidales > S143-32 > S143-32. The sequence continues at coordinate 2,903 of CAZLTF010000320.1, forward strand.
TTAGCAGCGATGTCCAACATACCGGATTTCACATCCATATCATTAGAGGCATTAAAATAATTTACTACGGTTGCCACATCAGACTTTGTT
>CAZLTF010000321.1:0-1767 GCA_964562195.1 uncultured Bacteroidales bacterium
ATCGGTGTGGATATACCGTTGGCGTTTCTATTGTTGTAGAATGTAAGTATTGTCAAAAAAAATTTGAATATGCTCAATCAGCATAAGGGAAAGTGCGGATGAAGTTACGAAAAATAAAGGAGACGGATTGATGCGTAAACCAAAAATTTATATTATTCACCCAGTTACAAATGCAACACCCCAACAAACGGAAGATGCACATGAACTGGCAAATATATTGACAAATGGTGGATTTGATGTTTATTTGCCAGGAAGAGACACCGATCAGCAATATGATGCTTACAGAATTATGAAAATTAACAGCGGTGAAATTTTGAGTGCTGATGCAATTTTTGTTTTATATGATCCAAATTCTCGCGGAGTTCATTTTGATTTGGGGGTTGCTATTACTTCCGGTGCACCTATTTATATCGTGATGAATGAGTCTGAGTCTGATTTTGGTGTATTTTATTCTGAACTTGCCGAACATGTCTTTACAGACCTGAATGAAGTAAGTGAAATGCTTCCAAAATTGCCGAGTTTAGTTGCTATTTCTTCGATTTCTATGTATACCGATGCATGTTGTGATGCAAACGATTACCATGCTTTGTTGGAGAAAATTTTTGTTGTTATTGATAAATTGGGTGATTTGATGGAGGATGTCGTAATTGTTAATCAGCGTGGAATTCGTTATTGTGTTAATAGGGCTTTTAATATCATGCAAAGGGTGGTAAATGATGTTGGTAATGCTTGGGCTGATTTGGTGCATAAAAACAGCAAAAAGGAAGCGAAGCCCAATAATGAAATTACGCATTTTTAGAAAGCTGGAGATAATTTATGAAAATGTACATAATTACTTATAGTAATATGAATACGGGTTGGATTGATTCAATTTGGTCGACTCCAAAATTGGCAAAGAAAAGAAAGAAAGAAATAGAGGAAATGTTGTTCAAGCTATATGGAGGAAAAAGTAGAACTGAACGGGAAAAGGGTATTGTCAAGTTAACTGTGATGGAAGAATTAGATAAGTTTGAAATTGGTGAATGGATAGTAGATAAAGCTACTATTAAATATGGTCCTTCAAGCATTTTTGGAGGTGGAAAAAATGAAAGAAAAATTTGAATGTCCTCGATGTGGAGGACGTGCTCGACTGGAAAACTCAATTATGGCTGGCGCGTACATTATTTGTCCGGCCTGTGGGTTGAAAACAAAAGCTTATTTGGATCCATCGCAAGCAATACGGGAATGGAAAAAACATGAACAGGAAGAAGAGCGATCAAAACCATACAAAACTGCGGTTAAAAATGGAATGTTTCAATTAACACGGTGGTTGGATGTTGATGATCCACAGAATAAAAAGTTTTTTGATAAATTGAGTTATTTCATTGAGCGAGACAAGGATCGTGAAATGATTATTGCCGAACATCCTGATCGAAGAGGTTTTGTCGCCGTATTTGTTGACGATTTAACGAACAATTGATGTAAAAAATGAAAGGAAAAAAATGAAAGTTCGTGGCGAAAAAAATTCGGACGATGAATATGGTGTGTTTATGATTTTTAAATGTCCGCAGTGTGGAAAAAAGAATAAAATAAAAATTGATCCGAGTAGTGAGTTAAAGATTCATGTTATTTGTGATGATGATATGAATATTGTTGGCTTTGCTACAAGATTTAAATGTAAATATTGCGATAAAACCGGATTGTTGTGTAGTGAATATAATAATCCGGCAAGTAAGAGGAAGAAAGTTGAAACAGATGCAGATGAAAAAGAAAAATGATTATGGGGCG
>CAZLTF010000322.1:0-5237 GCA_964562195.1 uncultured Bacteroidales bacterium
TAGAAGGAGGTAAAAAATTCATTTTTTATATCTTTTTATTATCATTTCGGCTACTTTCCGGTCAATAGGAAAGGTAAAATCATCGCTTGTAAGATTTGACAATCGAATAAAACGAAAAGCTTGCTCTCCTTCCTTTCTTACAAATTCAAAAGGCTTGTTTTCCAGCCTAATAGTATCTATCTGTGGCAAATTCATCGTATAATAGATACTTATCAATTGCTGTGGTTCATCCATCAACATTGTTTTTTGGAAAAAGTCAGTGGTATAAAAATGTTGTATATGGTCAGGTACAAGCCCCAATTCCTCTTTGCATTCGCGGATCAGCGTTTCGATGCTTCCTTCACCAAACTCCATTCCTCCTCCGGGGAATTTTGTCATAGGTGTTCCAAAGCGAAACTCATCCGTTACAAGCACCTTTGCGTTACGGATAAAAATACCATAAACACGAACGTTAAACCTACCTATTTCCATTATTTCTGATTTTTTCAATATTTGACAGCCCTCAACATTTCACGTTTGCCGGGAGGTCCGGGAATACGTTCAACCGAAAAACCGGCAAGTTGCATATTTCTTCTTACTTTTCCTTTGGCAGAATAAGTCGTAAGTACCGCTCCCGAGCGCATACATTCATATAATTTCCGAAAAACTTCTATCGTCCACAATTTCGCTTGTTTTTCCGGTGAAAAAGCATCAAAATATACCACATCATACTGATGTTTACATTGAAACTTCAAAAGATCCGACTTTTCTTTTAAAAAGGTCTCATCATCCGAAAGTGCAATATTTTCATTCCACTTGACATTATGCAGTGTCTCAAACAAGGTGTTCTCATTGAGGAGTTTACCATAATTCAACTGCTTGCAAACATCATCGTGAACAGGAAATTTTTCGATAGAATGAATAAAAAAGCCTTGCTCTTTCATTCTCAAATACTGAATTGTAAGCAAGATATTCAATCCTGTACCGAAGCCTATTTCCAAAATATTCGGGATTTCGCGCGATAGTGAAGTGTCGAGATGATACTTCAAGCCGGCATTGATATAAATATGTACAGATTCCTGAATTGCTCCATGAATGGAATGATAGGTTTCATCCAACTGAGGATGGAGAAGTGTAAAAGATCCGTCTTTGGTTTTAAGTATTTGAATGTTAGTTAGCATTTGAAGAAGGGATAAAATCCTTAACTTTTTGCAAAATATGAGCCGTAGCCCCCTGATTTTTACGAATATACTCCACAGCTTGCGTGGAGGCTTCGGCATAAAAGTCTTGATCGTCCAGCAATCGCTTCGTAATCGAAAGAAGGTCTTCTTTGCCGGCAACTTCAAATCCGGCTTTTAGCTTGACAAGATCTGTTGCTTCTTTGAATTTATGATGTTTGGGACCAAACAATACAGGTTTTCCATAAACGGCAACTTCCAAGAGATTGTGAATTCCTGCACCAAATCCTCCGCCGACATAGCAAATATCCGCATAATGATAAATTTTTGAGAGCATTCCCATGGTGTCTAATATCAGTACTTTTGCTTGCCGAAGATCCGTATCCTCCGTCAAAGCGGAATAGAGTTTTGCCCCGTTCTTTTGAAACCTTTGCAAGAGTGACACAATATGTTTCTTTTCCAACCGGTGAGGTACAATCAGCAGCTTGGCACTGGGAATCCGGGTAAGCTCAAGCAATCTTTTCTCATCGGCTTCCCAAGTAGAACCGGCAATAATCAAGCGGCTACCACCTTTGAATTTTTCGATAAACGGATAATGTGATAGGGAAGAAGACAATGAAGCGACCCTGTCAAAACGTGTATCTCCGGAGATACTATTTTGAAAAATGCCAAATTGATTAAGCAATATAGAAGAATCTTCATTTTGCACAAAAAACCAATCAATTTTTTTCAAATGTTTTCTAAACCATTTTCCATAGGATTTGAAGAAATACTGATTTTTTCTAAATACGGTAGATATAAAGAAGGTTGGAATTTTATTCTTATTCAACTCATACAAATAATTGTACCAAAAATCATATTTGATAAAAAAAGCCAATTCGGGTTTAAGAATACTAATAAAACGATGTGCATTGGTAGGAGTATCAATAGGCAAATAACAAACATAATCCACTCCCTGATAGTTCTTTTTTGCTTCGAATCCGGAGGTAGAGAAGAAAGTTAAAATAATTCGATAATTGGGGAATTCATTCTTAAAACTTTCAATGAGGGGTCTCCCTTGCTCAAACTCACCAACCGACGAAGCGTGAAACCAGACCCACTTTTCTTTGCCACCGATTTCGGCTTTGAGTCTCGCAAAAATCTTTTTCCTCCCTTCTACCCATTTTTTTGATTTTTTATTAAAACGGGCATGCAGGTGTACAAAAAATCTTGCAGTATAAACAGCAGTATTATAATAACTTCTCATAAAATATCTTAATGATAATAATAATCTTTAAGTTCATTTCTACGTATTGGCAACATCCACCCGATTTTGATACCAAAGAGTAAATCCAATCGATTTTGCACTTTATCCGGCTTCATCGTATCAAAATTCACTTTTCGCTTGGGCTTGGTCCATGCTTGCAGCATCTCTATTGCGATGAAATAATTCGCAATATTTCGTTCTTCGTCGATATGAAAATAGCCAAACTGTTCGCTTATACCAAAACCGGCAGACAAGCGATCATAACCTTTTCGATAGTCCCCATTTAGTGCAGGAATATTATTATCCTCCACTCGAATCCTTATATGATGCATCAAGAAGCCCGGATTGAGCGAGAAATAGAGACCGGCATTTGCGTTTTTTGTATCTATTGGGAATATCTTGCCCAGCTGAAGAGCATAAAACTCCCCACTCTCAAAGATGGAAACAAAACCATAAGACCCTGAATTATCGATAATAAAACCTTGATCAGTCTTAATATTTGAGAATAATTCTTCTTCAATTTTTACATTCGTTCCGAAAAGATAGTTATAAGAAATACCCAAAAGATAGTTTGTTTTGGTTTTATATTGAATTCCGGCACTTACCATCGCATCCCACCCAAAACGTTGAGCCATATCTCCTCCCGGCAGATGTCCCGACACACCAAAATAAGGCATAAAGAAATGAAGAGAGTCGCTTTTTGCCGAAAGCAAAATACTACTCATCATCAAACAAATAAAAACCAATCTCTTTAGCATAAGTATTTACTTAATAATAAATTTCCCTTTTGAGCTTTGATCTCCGGATGACAGTTCATAAAAATAAAGTCCCGCACTCAAATCCGAGATATCAACACTTTGACTCATAGTGGCAGGGGAAGTTTGCATCTTTTTTACCAGTTTTCCGCTTGCATTATAAATTCTGATTTCATTTTTTGAATGGAAGAAGTTTGCCAAATTAAAACGCAATTGTTCATAAGCCGGATTAGGGGAGATGATATTTTTTTCTACCAAACTTTCGTCAACAACATTAGGAAAATATTGAACAAAAACACTATCCAACAAGAGGGAGCTACCAAGCCTCACTTCCTCTTCAAGATTGTAATTACTTGAAGAGAAAACCAAAGAAAGTGTATCTGCATCGGGAGTAGTAGCATAGGTAAATGGAATTTCAAAAGGCAAATACTCATCGGTATTGCCGAGAGGCAAATATACCTCTTCTAAGATTTCTCTTTCTTGAGTATCCTCATTGTAATGACTCAACCTGGCAAAAAACAAAGCGGAATCGGAATCAACCCCATTGTATTTATAAAAGCCCTTAACTTTTATGGGGTTTTGATCTACCGGTATTCCACCATAGACATCATCTTTTCCGACATAACAATTGGCAATAAATGCCACCAAATCTCCCCAGATGGTTTTCTGAGTGATGATCTCCGCTGCACTTTCTCCCTCATAACTATCCTCAGACTGCATCACAGATGCTCCGGTAGAATTGGAGGTAAAGGCATTGGAAGTAATCCAAGAATCGGGTTCGGTAATATACGTATCTTCCCATTCCTCAAATGATCCATTTGGGAAATCATCGGTAATATCTCCAAACCGGATATTGTCAATCGTAATCGTACTTCCGGGCTGCAAATCAGCATCGGTATTGATATTAGAGCTGGTCAAAACGACCGCCATCGTATCAGGGAGAATAGTATAAGGCAAAAACCATTGAGTACAAATAGTTATTTCTTGATAACCCTCCTGTGTTCCTGTCAATTGTGCTCGTGCATATCCATTAAATGCGGTAGATGTTTTGAAAATCACAATAATATTAGCCGTATCCAAGGGTTTGATATCATACTTGACCCACACTTTTATCTGATTGGGTTTTTTATTGAATAGAATCCCGCCGAAGATTTTGTCTTCACCCGGATATCCTATAAATGCCATCCCATTGACATTGATCTCCGGAGCTTCTTTGGTAGTAAGTTGGAGGGCAAAATCTCCCTCTTGGGCATCCGTTGTTTTCATAGCATTGAGTTCTCCTCCGGAATTGTAAATATGAAAGTTGGAGGTCTCATAAATAGCAGGATTTTCGTAGATAAAATTGTTTGACCAAGATTCAAAACCATTATTAATAATAGTTTGTGCAAACATAGTGCTTACATTGAGCACAAACAATATTTGCAATAGGAAAGTAATTTTTTTCATAATCATAATGTATTTAGAGTTATAATTTTGTTTCACAAAAACAAAGCCACACACAGCGCTCAACAAGGATGCTAATCGAATGACCAAGTTGTCCCCTCTCTTCCGTCTTTCAATACAATCCCACTTTCTTTCAGATCATCACGTATTTTGTCCGAAAGGGCAAAGTTTTTATTCTTTCGAGCTTCTTGCCGGATGGAAATTAGAAGTTCCATCATTTTATCGATGGACTGATTTTGACCGGAAGACACTTCTCTCAATCCCAAAATCTCATATACAAATACCGAGAATAATTTCTTTAGGTTGTCAATATCTTCTCTTGTCAAAGAGATTTTTCCATCTTTTGCGGAATTGACAAGCTTGACGGCTTCAAAGAGATGTGAGATAAGAATGGGAGTATTAAAATCATCATCCATTGCGGCATAACAATCCATCTCCAACTTTTGTACATCGAAAGAAGAATTATTAGCGGCTTTAATGATGTTAAGAGTAGCAAACACGGAAAGCAATTTTTTCATTCCGCGCTCAGCGGCTTGGAGTGCTTCATTGGAGAAATCCAATGTACTTCTATAGTGTGCTTGCAAGATAAAGAAGCGGATAGTCATAGGATCGTATGCTTTCTCAATCAATGCGTGA
>CAZLTF010000323.1:0-2332 GCA_964562195.1 uncultured Bacteroidales bacterium
CTTCCAATGATGACCGAGCCTTGGATGCTTACTTTGTAAACGACCTAACACTCTCGCACACTTTCAAAGTCAAATACTTCAAAAACCTATCCATTTACATAAAAGCAAATAACATTTTGAATGAAATGTATGAAAATAATGCTTGGGTATATCCATATTACTATGGAGGAGAATATTATGAAGAGAATGGTTATTATCCGCAAGCCGGTAGAAATTTCTCCGGTGGAATAAATATTAGTTTTTAATATACAGCGCTATTCGGGGAGACGTGAATCGCTCCCCGTTTTTTTTGCTTTATGTGAAACCAAATATCCACAAGGAAGGTCTCTTATGCAAATCCAGACTACGCGCCACTATTGGCAATACTTGCACAAGCCTGCTCAGCATATTATATTTTGACTTTTCGCAAGGAACAAACTTGTAGAAATACGATTGAAAATAATATTTTGTGCTTGGATTTTATATTTACTTTTGAACTTTAAAAAAAATAGAGATTGACACAGAAACTTGACATCAACAAGCTACAAGAATCCGGAAGCTTAGACCTTCTGGCTCGTCAAATAGTAGAAGGCTACATGGTAGGGCTTCACAAGAGTCCTTATCATGGGTTTTCGGTCGAATTTGCCGAGCACAGACTGTACAATCGAGGAGAATCAATCAGACATATTGACTGGAAACTATTTGGAAAAACAGAGAAACTCTTCGTAAAAAAATATGAAGAAGAGACCAATCTCCGTTGCCAATTGGTGATCGACATTTCACCATCTATGTATTATCCGGCAGGCGATGACATTAACTCCTCTATGAACAAAATATCATTTTCCATCTATTCGGCAGCAGCCCTCATCTATTTATTAAAGAAGCAACGGGATGCTTTTGGTCTCAGTTTTTTTGATGACAGACTTCAACTTCAGACTCAAAACAAAACCAATATCCTCCATCAAAGATATCTCTATGGTAAGTTGGAAAGTTTGTTATCCAAGCAAGTTGCGAAGCAACACAAAACTTCAACTGCCAAAGTTTTACACGAAATAGCAGAACTTCTTCATCAACGTTCGATGGTCATTATCTTTACAGATATGTTTAGCCAAGATGCAGACACAGATGAAATATTTGCAGCCTTGCAACACTTGAGGCACAACAAACATGAGGTCATTCTATTTCATGTTTATGATTCTCAATTGGAGATGAGTTTTGAGTTTCCCAATCGTCCTACACATTTTATTGATACGGAAACGAAGGAGGAAATAAAACTTAGTCCACTTGAAATAAAACGTGAGTATCAGTCAAAAATGCAGTCATTTAAGGAACAAATAAAAATCAAAAGCGGGCAAAACAAAATAGACATCATCGAAGCCGACATACACAAAGGCTTTTATCCTGTACTAAGTTCTTATCTTTTGAAACGTTCCAAACTTTACTAATTTTTTGTACTTATAGAATAAATAATAATGTAATAATAATTTTTTACTTTTGCATTACAATAAAAAAAATGTTTTCGATATGCTTCTTACTACGATTCCATTAAAAATTATTGACATTCTTGATATTCTTCTTGTAGCATTGTTATTGTATCAAGTATATAAGCTTCTAAGGGGAACTGCCGCCCTGCGTATTTTGTATGGAATAATCGCTTTGTTTCTAATATGGAAATTGGTGAGCTATGTAGAGATGAAGCTTTTGAGCGAGATTTTCGGTGCATTCATTTCCGTTGGCATCATCGCATTGATCGTGGTTTTTCAACCGGAGATCAGACGATTTCTACTTAAACTTGGCACGGCAGGATTTTTCAGAGGGCTATTCGCCCAAAAACTCTGGAATAAAAAGACCATTAACTCTCTTCAAGAGAATGAATTGGATGAGATTATCACTTCCTGCAAAATCATTTCGGAGACCAAGACGGGCGGACTTATCGTTATCGCCCAAAATAATGAATTGGAAGATTATATTGAAACGGGAGTAATGATGGATTCTTTGATATCATCCCCCCTTATCATTTCCATATTTTTTAAAAACAATCCATTGCACGATGGTGCCATCATCATCAATAAAGGCAGAATTGCTTCCGCTTCCTGCATTCTACCCGTCTCCAAACAGCAGGATATTGCCCAACGCTTCGGACTCAGACATAGAGCAGGTATAGGAATTAGCGAATTGACAGATGCTATTTCCATTATCATATCCGAAGAAACAGGCAGTATTGAAATTGCCAAAGATGGAGTCCTGTTTCACGACCTTACGTTGGAAGAAGTGCGTGCATTCTTTACGACCGACCTTTCAAATGAAGGAGTAGAGCTTCCTCATCTAATCTTGGCAAAGAGATTTTTTTCGA
>CAZLTF010000324.1:0-1738 GCA_964562195.1 uncultured Bacteroidales bacterium
ACCCGATGTGAACCTGCCTACGACTTTGTCTGCAAAAGTGGTTGCGGATTTATTGACAACAGATTTGGGATTTGAAGGATTGAAAATTACCGATGCCTTGGAGATGAAAGGTGTCTCCGGCGGTTTTCGTGCCGGTGAAGCTGCCTTGAAGGCACTCAAAGCCGGCAATGATATTCTCTTGCTGCCTGCAGATTTGCCAAAGGCGATAAGTGCAATTCAAAAAGCCGTAAAAAACGGTGAAATAACGGATTCTTTCTTGGAAAAAAGAGTCAAAAAACAACTGCATTTCAAATATCAATACGGACTTCATACCACACCTCACTTGGATTCGCTCAATCTGATGCAAGATCTGAATAATGACAGGAATTTTCTATTGTCCAAAAAGATTTTTGAAAAAGCCATTACTTTGCTTCAAAATAAAAATGAAATATTGCCGCTTAGAAGCTTGGATACACTCAAAATAGCTGCTCTGAGTATCGGAGATGCGCAGAAAAATGATTTCCAAAAAACATTGTCAAAATACACGAAGATAGATACTTACAATCGGTTTAAAGGCTTTGAACATCAGGCTTCCTTCTTGGATGCATTGGCTCAATATGATGAGGTCATAGTGAGTTTTCACAATACAAGCATTTTCCCTCACCGCAAATTCGGATTGAAAGAAAGGGATATTGCTTTTGTGGACTCTTTGTCCAAACGTACGAAGGTGATTGTTTGTTTGTTTGCGAGTCCCTATGCTTTAAATTTATTGCCCGATGACAATGATTTTCAAGCGATTGTCGTGGGTTATGAGGATACGGATATTGCACAATCTACTTTGGCACAGATGATTATGGGTGCATTGCCGATGCAAGGGCATTTGCCGGTAAGCACCCGTGTTTTTCCCGCAATGACGGGCATCAAAACTACCTCTCTGGGAAGATTGAAATATGGCAAACTCATTGAAGCCGGTCTTCCGGATAAGGTGAAAATAAGGATAGATTCGATTGTTTATGCCAATATTCAGGATCGCGCTTTCCCCGGTTGCCAGCTTCTGATCGCAAAAGATGGAATCGTCGTGATGGATGAAACCTACGGTTACCATACTTATGATAAGAGTGAGGAGGTGCGAAAAGAGGATCTATATGATATTGCGTCTCTGACGAAAATTTTTGCGACTACCGCTTCGGTTATGCGTTTGGATCAAGAAGGAATATTGGACATTGATCTACCCCTCACGGAGTATCTGCCTTATCTCAAACATTCCAATAAGAAAGCGCTTATCTCGAGGGAAATAATGGCTCATCAAGCCCGGTTGAAACCGTGGATACCTTTTTATACTCAATTTCTGGATGTGAATAAGCAGCCGTCCAAAGAGTATTTCTCCCATGAAATGAAGCTCGGGTTCACGCTCAAAGTAGGAGAAAACCTGTATGCAAAAGATGAACTTTCTTATGTCATTTATCAAAAGATTGCCAATTCTCCTTTGCGCAAAAAAAGAAAATATAAATACAGCGATTTGGGATTCTATTTGTTGAAGCAAGCTATTGAGAATGTGACTAATATGCCTTTTGAGAACTATGTTCAAAAGACTTTTTATTCCCCTTTGGGAATGTATCATACTTGTTTCAATCCATTGCGGTTTCATAGCAGAAGAGAGATTGTTCCTACGGAGGACGACCAATCTTTTCGCCATCAATTGATTCATGGCTATGTACATGATCCCGGAGCAGCTCTCCTGGGTGGGGTGTCGGGACAT
>CAZLTF010000325.1:0-2138 GCA_964562195.1 uncultured Bacteroidales bacterium
CTTATGATAGGAGCATTGTAAAAAGATATAATTAGCAACGATAGTTATTAAAATTTTATTAATTAAAAACTTAACATTATGAAAACAGTAGTATTAACAATGGTAGCAGTAGTATTTGCAGTAAGTAATCTTTTTTCACAAAACAAAGGAGATTTTCCTCCTCCTCAAAATCTTCAATATTCTAATTATGAACCGGATTGGATTGAATTTAACTGGCAACAACCCTCAATGGAAAATTGGTTGAATTGGGGCAACGGAAATGTCTTGACGTATTTTTCTTTCGGTGAAAATTTGACTTTCTCTATTGCCTCACGCTGGGATGCCGAATCCTTGACAAATTATACCGGTAGGTATTTAAAAAAAATACGTTTTTTTCCGGTGGAGTCTTCGGTGACTTATATTTTGAAAGTATGGAAAGGTGAAAACGCAAGCAATGAACTGCTTTCGCAGAATACGAGTGAATTAACTTACGAAAGTTGGAATGAAGTTGCATTGTCGGATTCGATTTTGATCGAAGAAGGGGATGAATTATGGTTTGGTTTGGAATGTGTCGTTCCCGCCGGTGAATTGTATCCTGTCACGGCGGACGATGGTGCAAACACCATAGATGGTTATGGAAATATGATGAAAATTGATGGACAGTGGGGAACTTTACTCGAAACAGGGATGCAGGGAAATTGGAATATTGCAGGAATTTTAAATACAGGACAGAAATTGTCAAAATCCAAATCTCTGCTTGGGTACAATCTTTACAGGGACAATGTTATGATCAAAGGGGGATTTCCCGAAACATACGAATACGATACACCGGAAGCTTCCGGCATCTATGAATATTATGTCACGGCGGTGTATGAAGAAGGCGAATCAGCACCTTCAAATACCGTTCAGGTCAATTGGTCGGTAACGGATATTGCCGAACAAAATATCCCGAAATTGACTCTTTTCCCAAATCCCGCAGCAAGTTTTCTAAATTTGAAATACGATCTCAAACCGGACAAATTAACGATCTTCAATAGTATGGGAAAAATCGTATTACAAAAAGAAGATTTCCCAAATAACAAATCCCTTCTTTTGGATGTTTCCACTTTAAATGATGGTATTTATTTTTTGAATATTACTTTCGGGAAACATAATCTTGTAAAGAAAATAGTAATCCGAAACACAATGTTGAAATGAAAAAACAAATATTTTTATTAAGCGTATTTTGTTGGCTGTCAATTAGCAATATTATAGTAGCACAGCAAACCATAATCAACAAAGTCACATATCCTGATTTTGTGATCGAACGCGAATGTCATAAGAGTACTTATCAACTGAAAGATGCACCTGTTCTCAGTCCTTTGCAAATGCAAGAAATTATGACACAAAGAAATAGAATGGAAAAGAAAGAAAATGAGATGCGTCAACAGTCTGGTTTTGAATCTTATACAAGATTTGACAAGGATACGATTTTGCAAAATTACTATGGAGAATCGCATTCTTCCAAATCATCTGTGATGATATTCAATGGTATGGCAGGAGGAATACCTCCGGATGCTAATGGTGATGTCGGCAATGAATATTATTTTCAAACGGTGAACTCATTCGGAATGATTTACCACAAAGACAGTACGGTAGCCGCAGGACCTTTTGATTTGAGATTCCTTTTCAGCGATGTCAGTACGAGTTGTTTTCTGATTGGCGATCCTGTGGTCTTATTTGACAAGCAATCCGAACGTTGGATTGTTGTAGTAATGCAATTTGAAAGAGGGAAAAAAGGTTTGTTGATAGCTGTTTCGGATACCCCCGATCCGCTTGGAAAGTGGAATCAATACAATATTTTTAGAGATGATGTTTTGTTGGATTATCCGAAACTTGCAATATGGCGTGATGCTTATTATATTGCTTGTAATAGCGATACCACCAATGTTTTTGCTCTCGAAAGAGACAAAATGATCAATGGCCAAAATGCCCAAGTCATAGGTTTTACAAACCAATGGATACCGGATGGTGTAAGCCTGAGAATTGCTCCTCCCGTTGATAATGAAGGTGCAGATGCTCCACAGGGCACTCCGGCATATTTCACGGCTATCTGTGATGATATTTGGAGTTGGCAATACAATAATGATCAAATTTGGATATACGAAGCGGCAGTTGAT
>CAZLTF010000326.1:0-1614 GCA_964562195.1 uncultured Bacteroidales bacterium
CGACACTGTAATTACTCAGTTTGACAATAGTGTAGCTGAACTTGCGGGATTATTGAAAATGGATTTTCTCGGATTAAAGACCCTATCCATTATCAAAGATGCTGTCGAACTGATAAAAAAGAATCGTAATATAGATGTAGATATAGATAATGTAGATCTTGAAGACCAAAAAACATATGAATTGTTTCAAAGAGGTGAAACTATAGGAGTTTTCCAATACGAATCCCCCGGTATGCAAAAACATATGATTGATTTGATACCAAACAAATTTGAAGATCTCATTGCAATGAATGCATTGTATCGTCCGGGACCAATGCAATATATTCCCGATTTTATTGCCAGAAAACACGGAAAACAAGAAATCACCTATGATGTGGATGCTGCTGAAGAATATCTCGCTGAAACTTATGGTATCACCGTTTATCAGGAACAAGTGATGCTACTATCCCAAAAATTGGCAGGGTTTACCAAAGGTCAGGCAGATGGATTGAGAAAAGCAATGGGTAAAAAGAAAAAAAATATTATCGATGAGATGAAACCTCTTTTTATCGAAGGTTGTGCTAAAAACGGTCATCCTGAAGATGTAGCGGAAAAAATATGGAATGATTGGGAATTTTTTGCTTCCTATGCATTTAACAAATCTCATTCAACATGTTATGCATATATCGCATTTCAAACCGCATATCTTAAAGCAAATTTCCCTCAAGAATTTATGTCCGCTGTCCTGAATCACAACAAAAAAGACATTAGCAAAATGAACTTTTTTCTCCGTGAATGTAAAAGAATGGATATTGAAGTTCTTGGACCTGATGTCAATGAAAGCGATATAACATTCAATGTAAATAAAAAAGGACAGATTAGATTTGGACTTGCTGCACTAAAAGGTGTTGGAGATGGTCCTGTTATTGAAATTTTGGAAGAGAGAGAAGCAAACGGTCCTTTTAAAAACATCTATGATCTGACAAAAAGACTGGCCAATAAAGCTGTTAATAAAAAAAGCTATGAAAGCATGGCTATTGCAGGAGCCTTTGACTCTATTGGAACAAAAAACAGGGCTGCTTATTTTGTTCCGTCAGGAAAATACGATACTTTTTTAGAGGATGTAATTAAGTATGGTCAAACAATTGATAAATTTACAAATAGTGCACAGCAAACTCTATTTGGTGATATTTCAAATGTGATGATTGAAGAGCCTCCTGTCCCTGATGTAGAACCATGGTCTTTTATTGAAACTCTGGAAAAAGAAAAAGAAGTTACAGGCATTTATCTAATTGGACATCCACTTGATGAATTTGAATATGAAATAGAAAACTTTACTACTTCAGACTTAGATGCAATTAAACTCACAAAAGAAAGAAGAGTGAAAGTTGCAGGTATGGTTACGGAAGAGAGGCACGGTGAAAATAAAAGAGGATTACCATATGGAAGGTTTACTGTTCAGGATTATGACGGCACTTTGGAATTCAGTCTTAGCAACGAAGCATACCAAAAATATGCTAGTATAATGAAAAAAGGTCAGGTAGTTTTTATTGAAGGAATGTATCAAAGAGGTTATAATTCCGATAATTATTTTTTCAAGGTTTTTGATGTAAGATTATTGGATTCTGTAGGTAA
>CAZLTF010000327.1:0-3405 GCA_964562195.1 uncultured Bacteroidales bacterium
CCTTGAAACAGGATGCTCTTTTTCTCGAAGGAGAAAGCAAAAAAATACTTGGAAATGAGGAGGAAGCAACCGGAATTTTTGAGCGTTATGTCCGGCAGTTTCCCGAAGACGGGGCAGGATATTACGAACTTGCCAGATTAAAATTGGCACAAAACTCTTTTGACGAAGTCATCCCATTGATGAAAAAAGCCGTCCAATTGGAACCAAACAACAAATACTACCGCTTGTTTTATGCCAAAATTTTGTCGATGTCCGGAGAATTAGGCAAAGCCGAAAAAGAATACGACGAATACATCCAAGGTTTTGAGACTCAAATGTCTGTTTATAAACAGTATATTAATTTGTTGGTGCGCGAAAACAAAATCCGGAAAGGCATAGAAGTTTTGGATAGACTGGAAGGCAAAATAGGTATTTCAAAAGAAATCTCAATGCAAAAAAGAGACCTTTATATGATGCAGGGAGAATTGAAAAAAGCCACGCATGAAATTTTGAAACTCTCCCAAGCTTTTCCACAAGACATCTCGTATATGTTTATCCTTTCGGATTTGTATGTCTCTGACAATCAAGACCAAAAGGCATTTGAAATTTACCAGAAAATTCTCCGTATTGATCCTTCCAATCCTTATGTTCATATTAGTATTTCGGACTATTACAGAAAGAAAATCCAAGTGGACAGTGCATTTTATCATATAGAGCAAGGTTTTGGCAATCCACAATTGGGGATTGACGACAAGATGCACATTTTGATAGCCTTAATGGCTGAGGACAACAACATTGCCTTGCTTCGCAAACTTGCAAAAATTCTTACCCGGGTACATCCGCAAGAAGCAAAAGCCCATTCTATTCTGGGAGACATTCACTATCAGATGCTGGATTTGGCTTCTGCCGATAGTAGTTATCGCAAAGCTTTGGACATAGATCCCAATCGCTATCCTATTTGGGAACAGATTTTGTTTATTGACAACGATCTAAGGAAGAGAGAACAGGCAATCAAGGATGCAAAAAACACCATTGAATTGTTTCCCGAGATGCCAATTCCGTATTTGATCTTAGGCAGCACTTATCTCTTCCTGAAAAAGCCTCACGAAGCAGTCAAATATCTGGAACAAGGCAAAGATTGGTCTTCCAACAAAATTGATTTAAGCATTCAATTTAACACTTATCTCGGTGACGCTTATCAAGAACTCGGCAATTATCAATCGTCGGAAGAAGCCTACGAAACGGTGCTGCTGTTGGATCCGGAAAATATCTATGTTCTCAACAATTATGCTTACTTTTTATCATTAAGAAATCAAAAACTTGAACAAGCCCGAAAAATGGGAGCTAAAGTCGTCAAACTCAAACCCCTCAATAGCAATTATCTTGATACCTATGCTTGGGTATTGTATCGGTTGCAGGAATATGAAGAAGCCGAAAAGATTATCGAAAAATCATTGCGTTACGAAGGAAAAGACAATCCGGTCATTGTAGAACATTATGGCGATATTTTGTGGAAACTAAATAAAAAAGAAGATGCTGTCAAACAGTGGGAGAGGGCGGATTCGTTGGGGAAAGCTTCTTCTTTTTTGAAGAAAAAAATAAGCGAAAAACAACTGTTTGAATAAGAATAATAAAATGCAAAGATCCAAATATACCTTCATACTTATTAGCCTCATTGCAATGTTTTTTTTCAATGCTTGCATAAGTCATCGCCCCACGCTAAAAGTTACTAATAATGCACAAAAACAAGAGGTGGATATTGTTTTCAAATCAATGAAAGCCAATGAGTTGGATTTCAATACGCTACGTGCCAAGTTTTCGCTTACGATCATCAAGAACGATAAAAAAAACAAGCTCAACGGTCAGATCCGGATTCAAAAAGATTCTTTGATATGGATCACCCTTTCGCCGGCTCTGGGCATCGAAGCATTTCGTATCTTCCTTTCCAATGATTCGGTGAAATTTATGAATCGTATCAATAAGACGTATTTTGTCGGAGACATCAAATATGTAAAAGACTTCATTGATACCAAAATTGATTTGGATGTAATCCAAGCATTATTATTGGGCAATGATCTTACTTTCTACGACAAGACCGGATTTCGTTTGGGCAAAGCCAAAGATCATTATGAACTGATCAGCCCGACACGCCGAAAACTACGCAAATATTACCGGTCGGAGGCAGACAAAGATTATGTCTTCAATCAGCGTATCTATCTCAAATCCAATACATTTAAGATTACTAAGATGAAGATTAGAGAAACAGAACGGGCAGCGGCAAAGATGAGTGTCGAATATGATGACTTCAGGTATGTGGATGCCCAACTCTTTCCCTATCACTCACTCTTTCAGCTCAATGACGGGAAAAAAGATTATTTTATCAAGATTGATTATCAGAAAGTTTCGATCAACAAACCGCTTTCCTATCCTTTCAAAATTTCAAAAAAATACAAAGCTATCAGCCTCTATGAAAAATAATACGGATTTTTTGGACAAAGTATATGAGATTGTAGAGCAGATACCCTATGGAAGAGTGACATCCTACGGAGCTATTGCCCGGCATCTCGGAATGGCAAAAAGTGCGAGACTGGTCGGCTGGGCAATGAGTCAATCGTTTTTGTCTCAACGAGAAATTCCCGCTCATCGTGTTGTCAACCGGCATGGATTGTTGACCGGCAAACATCACTTCGGAGGCTCTACCGTGATGGAAAATTTATTACGACAAGAAGGTATTGCTGTGGAGAATGATAAAATTATTAATTTCGCAAAATATTTTTGGGATCCTTCCGGACATTTGAGTACAAATTCAAAGCACTGATTGTCAAGGGTTCAAAAAGAAAAAAGATAGGATGAAAAGACTGCATTTCTATGTGATAAAAACATATTTAGGTCCTTTGGTGATGACTTTCTTCATCGCTCTTTTCGTATTATTAATGCAGTTTGTATGGCTCTATGTAGATGATATGATTGGCAAAGGACTGGAAATCAGCATTATTCTCAAACTTCTTTTTTATGCCTCAATGAAATTGGTGCCAATGGCTTTGCCACTTTCCATCTTGCTCGCTTCTTTGATGACATTTGGTGCTCTCGGTGAGAAATATGAACTGGTTGCTATCAAATCCATCGGTGTTAGCATAGGCAAAATAATGCGTCCACTTATTGTCCTTTCTGTGTTTATCAGTATATTTGCCTTTTATTTTTCCAATAATATCCTGCCGGTCGTATATCTCAAATATCGTGTTTTGCTCTGGGATATTCAGAAGAAAAAACTGTCGATCAATTTTCAAGACGGAGTCTTCAATAATAGTGTCGGTGATTTTGTGATACGCATCGGCAAAAAAGAGAAAGACGGACAAAGAATCAAAGACATCCTTATTTATGACCACAGCAAAAGAAGAGAAAATGTAAGTGTTACGCGTGCGGATT
>CAZLTF010000328.1:0-6891 GCA_964562195.1 uncultured Bacteroidales bacterium
CAGGTGACAATCAGGCTTTGTTTATTGTTGACGGAGTTCCCGTGAGCAATCTTAGCACTAATGATCCTGGTCAGGTTTCTGGTCGTAGTGGGTATGACTATGGTAGTCCTGTTAGTGATATCAACCCTAATGACATAGAAAATGTCTCTGTATTGAAAGGTGCAGCTGCAACTGCCTTGTACGGATCACGTGCTGCCAATGGTGTAATTCTTATTACTACCAAAAAAGGGAAAAAAGCTGCTGCTGGAAATTCAGTTACAGTTGAGTTGAGTCACAGTACGATGATTCATCAAATGGATATGTCCACATTCCCTGTTTACCAAAAAAATTATGGTCAAGGATATGGACCTTACTATAGTGGACCATTAGGAGATGGCGAACCCTCTGATTATCCAGGTTTGTATCATTATGATTTTGACGGTGATGGTGAGTTGGATTATATTACTCCTACAACAGAAGATGCTTCTATGGGGTCTCATTACGATCCCGAGTTAATGGCATATCAATGGGACGCATTCTACCCCGAATCTCCTAACTATATGAAGAAAACACCTTATGTAATGGGAGAGAATGGTCCGGATTATTTCTTCCAAGACGGACACACCGTTAAGAATAGTGTTGCTATAAGTGGAGCTACAGAAAAATCTTTGATGCGTCTTTCTTATACAAATACGGATATGACCGGGATTATGCCAAATAGTTCGATCGTCAAAAATAATTTGAACTTCTCAGCTTCTTATGATTTGACGGATGCCTTTAAGATTTCTTCTTCTGTTAATTATGTAAATACCAATGCGATAGGTAGAAATCATACAGGATATTCTGATAATATTTTGAGTTCATTCCGTCAGTGGTACAACCTCGGTGTGGATATGAAACAACAAAAAGATTATTATGAGTTGACAGGAAAAAATATAACTTGGAATCCTCATAGTGAAGATGATCTTGCTCCGATTTATTGGGACAATCCATACTGGCAACGTTATGAAAATTATCAGTCTGATACACGTGACCGTATTATTGCTTATACACAAGCTGATTATCAAATTACCGAAGACCTCAGTTTCATGGCAAAATACTCAATGGATCATTACACTACATTGATTGAAGAGAGAAAAGCGATTGGTTCGGTAGCTGGTGAGTTTGGTGTGGGAAGACCTGATGTTACTTCTGGATATGCCCGTAAAGAGTTAGCTTTCACCGAAAGCAACTTTGATGCTATGTTGAAATATAAAAAATATCTCAATGATGCTGTTAATTTTAGTGCATTGTTAGGTACAAATATGAGAAGAAGTGTGCTGGACCAAGTATATTCATCTACAAATGGCGGCTTGGCTGTTCCCGGCGTTTTCTCTTTGGGTAATAGTGCTAACCCAACTTTACCACCGGAAGAAATTTTGCAACGTATCGGTGTCGATGGTATTTTTGGTAGTGCATCCGTTGGAATTAAAAATATGTTGTTCATTGATGGAACATACCGTTATGATATCTCTTCTACTCTGCCTGCTGATAATTGGGACTATGGCTATTATAGTTTATCTACCGGTTTTCTATTTTCAGAGCTTATTAAATCTGATATCTTAGACTTGGGTAAAGTTAGAGTTAGTTATGCACAAGTAGGTAATGATGCACCTTGGGGTAGTGTTACTGATTCATACAGAATCGTAGCTCCTTTCAATGGTAATACACTTGTCAGGTTCCCATCTTACAAAAATAACAAAGATTTAGTACCTGAAATTTCTTCAAGTCTAGAAGGAGGTCTTGAGTTAGCAATGTTTAATAACAGATTGGGGGTTGATTTGGCTATATACAAGACCAATACCGTTAATGCCATTATTCCTTTGGCTGTTTCAATGGCAACCGGTTATAGATCAAAAATTGTAAACATCGGTGAAATGGTGAATCAAGGAATCGAAACATCACTCCGTGTAACTCCTGTGAGAACCTCAAATTTCTCTTGGAATCTTAATTTTAACTGGTCAAAGAACGTAAACCAAGTCATAACTCTTGGTGATGATATTGATAATCTTCAATTGGCTTCATTGCAAGGTGGGGTTTCTATTAATGCCAGAGAAGGAGAACCTTATGGTGTAATACAAGGTACAGATTTTATGTACTCTCCTGACGGAAAGCGGATTGTCAAACCTAATGGTTATTATGCCAAGACTGGTACATCCGATGAAGTAATTGGAAGTATCCAACCTGATTGGGTCGCAGGAATTAGTAATTCTTTTACCTACAAAAACTTCACTGCTAGTTTCTTGTTTGATATGCAAATGGGGGGAAGTATTTTCTCTCTCGACCAATGGTATGGAATGGGAACAGGATTGTATGCTGAGACAGATTTCAACAATGATTTAGGAAATCCTGTTAGAGACCCAATTTACGATGCAGACGGAAATGAATTATTACCATATATCACACTTCCAGCTCATGACCCTGCCGATGGTTATGGCTCTAAAAGTGGAGGTATGATTCTCGACGGAGTTGTTTGGACAGATACGAACGGAGATGGTGAGCCTAATGAAGGAGATGAGTTTACAGAAAACAAACGAAGAGTATCAGGATTGGATTATAGAGTATGGGGATGGTCAAGAAATCCTAATGCTGCCTTTGTCTATGATGCTACATTTATCAAACTTCGTGAGTTGTCAATCAGTTATAGACTTCCATCATCTTTGTTTAGCAAAACTTTTATCAGTGGTGCAAGTGTAGGAATTATTGGTTCTAATCTTTGGATCGTCTACAAAAAATTACCTTATGCAGATCCTGAAGCATCACAAGGCGCAGGGAATATACAAGGATGGCAAAGTGGTGTTATGCCAGCTACCAGAAATATTGGATTTAATATAAATATTAACTTTTAAAATAGAATAAAATATGAAAAATATATTATTAGCATTATTTGTATTTTCGGTCTTGCTATCTTCCTGTACGAAGAATTTTGAAGACTTTAATACAGATCAAAAGAATCCTTCAGAAGTGGAGGGAGAGTTTCTTTTCACGAATGCACAAAAAGTATTGGTTGACCAAATTTCCAGCACAAACGTGAATCGTAATGTATGGAAACTATTTGCTCAATACTGGACTGAAACTACTTATACGGATGAAGCGAATTATGATATCATCAATCGTTCGATTCCCGATAATACATTTGATACTTATTATCGCCGTATCTTGAAACCCTTGGATGAGGCTAAGAAATTAATCGCCGAGGACCCATTAGAACCCACCGAAACCGAAGCAATGCGCGATAGTAAGATTGCCATTGCTGAGTTAATCGAAGCTTACTCGTATTTCAATTTAGTCACTATTTTTGGAGATGTTCCTTATAGCGAAGCTTTGAATATCGAAAACATTAGTCCTAAGTATGATGATGATGTTGCTATTTGTATTGCGTTAATAGAAAAAATTGATGCTGCTTATAATAAATTAAGTGGAGATGACAGCTTCGGTGATGCAGACTTGATATATGAAGGTGATGTTACATCTTGGAAAAAGTTCGCAATGTCTTTGAAACTTAAAATCGCAGTTGTATTAGCTGATGCAAATGTGACAGGTATCAATTCTGCTGATTGGGCGCAAGAAGCTGTTCAGGAAGGAGTATTTGCTTCAAATGTAGATAATGCTCTTTTGGAATATCAAGGATCTTCTCCCAATACAAATCCTTTGTACGAAGATTTGGTTGCCAGTGGTCGTAATGATTTTGTACCTGCTAATACCATCGTTGATTTAATGGATTCCCTGACAGATCCACGTATGAGTAGCTATTTTGATGACAATTTGGAAAATTGGGTAGGAGGTGTGTATGGTGCAAGTAACTCTTACAAGGTGTGTTCTCATATCAATGAGGATATACAAAAACCTACTTTCTACGGAATACTATTGACCTATGATGAAGTAGAATTTTATATTGCTGAGGCTGCTGCAAGAGGATATAATGTTGGACAAACCGCCGAAGAAGCATATAATTCCGCTATTGCTGCATCATTTGAGTTCTGGAATGCCGATGGTTGTGAAGAATACTTATTACAAGAAAATGTTGCTTGGGCTACCGCTGGCGATGACTGGAGACAAAAAATTGGTACACAGGCTTATTTAGCTTATTACACAAGAGGCTATATAGGATATACTACGTATAGAAGACTTGATTTTCCTGTGATGAATGTAGCACCGTCTGCAGCAACAGGAGGACCTATTCCTCTTAGGTTTACCTATCCTGTGAATGAGCAAACCTTGAATGCTGTTAATTATAGCGCCGCTGCTGAAGCTATCGGTGGTGATGATATGATGACAAGATTGTTCTGGGATGTAAATTAAGTTCTTTCAACAATTTTTGTTGAAATAAGAAAAGAGACCAACACAATTTGGTCTCTTTTTTTATCCCCAAATTTTGTGAATACATACAATTAATTTTGTAATTTTGCAGAAATATTTGTAATGAAGAAAATAAAAGGAGTATATCGAAGCATTATTAAATACAAATACATCATCGCCGGTGTCATTGTATTGATATATATGTCATTTTTTGATGTCAACAGCTTTCAAAATCATTATAAACTCAATCAAATTATTCATAAACTTGAAAAACAAAAGTCTTTCTATCTTGATGAAATCCGCAAAGATAGCCTCGCTTTGATTCAGTTGAATAGTGATAAAGAACATATTGAAAAGTTTGCACGGGAAAAATATTTAATGAAACGTGATAATGAAGATATTTTTATTGTCGTAGATCAAAAAAATGAATAAATCCGAATAAACTTTTTGTATCCTCGTTTGTTCTAAATCTAAACTTTGAAAAATATACACAATGTTTACAGAAGAAAGAGTATTAAAAGCAATGTCAAATGTTATCGATCCGGACTTAAAAAAGGATTTGGTAAGTTTGAATATGGTGCAAAATATTAAATTTGAGGGAGAGAAAATTATTTTTGATCTGGTTTTGACCACTCCCGCATGTCCTTTGAAAGATGTATTGAAGAATGATTCTATGGCTGCACTTCGTGCCGAATTTGGCGACGATGTAGATGTGCAGATTAACATGGAGTCAAAAGTCTCTACCCAACGCAAGGAGACGGAAGCCAAACTGAAAGGAGTTCGCAATATTATTGCTGTCGCTTCCGGCAAAGGTGGTGTAGGAAAATCTACCGTAGCCGCAAATTTGGCTATCGCATTGGCAAAAAAAGGCGCAAAAGTTGGCTTGTTGGATGCTGACATTTACGGTCCTTCCGTACCTTTGATGTTTGGATTGGAAGGCGCCGTGCCTCGTGGCAAAGAAATAGATGGAAAGACCAAAATCCTTCCTGTTGAAAAGTATGGAATCAAAACATTATCCATCGGTTTCTTTGTAAAACAAGAACAAGCTCTGTTGTGGCGCGGTTCGATGGCTACCAATGCTATGAATCAGCTGATCAATGATGCAGATTGGGGCGATTTGGATTATTTTGTGATTGATTTGCCTCCCGGTACCGGTGATATTCACCTGACAATGGTACAAGCCGTTCCTGTCACCGGTGTGGTGATTGTCACTACTCCGCAGGAAGTCGCATTAGCCGATGCACGAAAAGCATTCTCTATGTTTAAAAATAAGGATATTAGCGTACCTGTTTTGGGTGTAGTAGAAAATATGTCATGGTTTACTCCTGCCGAATTGCCTGATAATAAATATTATATCTTCGGAAAGGGGGGCGGAGAGCGTATCGCCAATGACTACGGACATGTCCTCTTGGGACAGATTCCTCTGGTGCAGAGTATTCAAGAAAGTGGAAACTCCGGCGAACCGGTAGCTTTGCGTGAGGATACACCCGAGGGAAAAGCATTCCTGCAGCTGGCTGAGAATATGGCACAGCAAGTCGCCATTCGAAATGCCAATCTCCAACCCACAAAAGTCGTGGAGGTGGATACCAGCGGCGCTTCGGCTTGTAGCGTTTAACATTTATTATAGAAAGATAATTGGAGACGGTGTCAAGGTCGTAAGCGTATGATTTTGACACCGTTCATTTTATATTCAGAACGAATGCCTGAGAAAACAAAGGATTACTTGAAAATATACGGTGCTCGCGAACACAATCTCAAAAATATTGATGTTCGCATCCCGCGTAATGCCTTGGTGGTAGTCACAGGTCTGAGTGGAAGTGGAAAGTCGTCTTTGGCATTTGATACCATTTATGCCGAAGGACAAAGGAGGTATATGGAAACTTTTTCCGCTTATGCACGGCAATTTATCGGTGAACTCAAACGTCCGGACGTAGATAAAATTGAAGGCTTAAGTCCCGTGATTGCCATCGAACAAAAATCAATTGGTAAAAATCCACGCTCTACCGTCGGGACAATTACAGAGGTATATGACTTTTTGAGACTCCTCTATGCCAAAGTAGCCGATGCTTATTCCTATGTTAGTCATAAGAAAATGCAGAGCTATACCGAAAAACAAATTATCGACCTGATAAAATCCGAATACGATCAAAAGAAAATTGCTATCCTGGCACCTCTCGTGAAAGGACGCAAAGGGCATTATCGCGAACTATTGGACAATATCAGACGAAAGGGATTTACGAAGGTGCGTATCGATGGAGCACTTCAAGATTTAGTTCCACAGATGCAATTGGATCGCTACAAAGTCCATGATATTGAGGTTGTTATCGATCGAATCAAATTGCGTAAAGATAAAACCGGGCGCTTGGCAAAGGCAGTGGAGCTTTCGCTCAAACAAGGCAAAGGAACATTGATGGTAATGGATTATCAGGATGACTCTTTACGCCATCTGAGTAAAGCTTTTGTTTGTCCCGATTCGGGAATCTCTTATGATACCCCCGAACCCAATTCATTCTCCTTCAATTCACCTTACGGCGCTTGCAAGCGTTGCAATGGACTGGGTACCATCAATGAGGT
>CAZLTF010000329.1:0-3163 GCA_964562195.1 uncultured Bacteroidales bacterium
TAAAATCAGCCGTATCGGCAAAAAGCTCATGCTGTTTGAAATTATACAAATTGGATTCCAATTCGGCATCCCCCAAGACTGCCAAGCCGCTACCTTGTAGTTCTTTGGACGTAAGATTTAGTATTCCGTCAAGTGTCATCCGGTCATCAAACATATTGAATGGAACATCTGTTGACTGAACAAACATATTGTCATTTTTCGGTTCCCAATGTTCGATACACATTGCACCTGAGACTTTAGGATATTCTACTTCACCTCCTTTTTGCTCACGAATGAGAATGTTTTTCACCTTAGCATTGGAAGAATCCGGAAATAAATCAAAATTATCCGACCAAGAAGTTGAGGTAAGATACACCAGAGATCCTGCTCCCTTCAATCCTTGATTGCTAAGTGATATTTTTCCGAAAAGCGTTCCCAAACTATCATAGACAGGATAGCCTTGCGGTGGAATATCTGCTTTGAATCCAAGCGAATAATCCTCTTGTACGGACAAGGTCTCTTCCAAATCGGGAAGAATTCCGGAGGAAGACAAATAACCTTTAAACTTCAAATCTTTGGTGACAAAATCATCCAATGAATCAATCGTAAAAGGATATACATAAAAGAAAAAATGTTCTTTGTCATAAACACCCTTGCATATCTCCGGACTATCGTAATAGACAAATGACTCCTTTTCACTGGTGAAAATCGGATAGCCTTCTATGGGTTTCAGGCCGGATTTGTTATTCGGATCGTCAATCAGTAATACACCCGAAATGGAAGCCAGCACATTTTTTACTTTCACATCCTTGTCTATTCCCGTAGAATCCGCATCAAAACTATTTACCGAGAAGGTCATCGAATCAATCTGAGGCAAATCCAACTTAAAACGGTTGTATAGAAACTTGGAGTTATTTGTATAATAATCGAAATGTCCGGCATGAACTCTACCCGAAAAATCAAAATCACGATTGGGTTTCAATGACATTTCATTCAATTTGGGAAATACAAACACCTTCTGGCTATCGCTTAATGCTACGACCGGCACACCATAGAGATGTAAAGAAGAGCTGTCAAGGTCTAATATGGCATTGGCATTGCCGTATGTTTCCGAATTAAATTGCAAAACATCATAATCTGTTTTTTTGTTAAACGAATCAATATAATGAAAAGTCTTGTCTTTGACCAATACCATCCGGTTATCGGGATTATAGACCACAAAACCCTGCTTCGCCAGATCAAGCATCAGCAATATCATTTGATTGGCAGGATATCCGGTAAATTCTACCAGCTGTTGGATGGCAATTTCCCTGTCACCGGTTTTTTCAGTATATTTTTGTAACATAAAAAGGGGATTCATCCTGTCTAAGCCTTGCAATTTATAAAATCGATCTTCCGAAAAGAAATCCAACGATTCAAACATTGATTGGCTTCGACCGGTAACCCCTTTGGTCATTTCAAATTTGATCTTCGTGGAATCTTGCATCCAATGAATCGCTTCGGTGTACATATTTACTTTTTGCAAGGTGTTGATAAACGGACTCTGTGCCACTCCTACACCGAGCCTTACAAAAGAAAATTCGTGATTTGCATCTACATAATTCATGCGAATAGCAGGATGAAAAATGGAATCATTGCCTACTTTGATTTTTACCGAAGCACTGGAAGCTGCCAGCCTGTCTTTCCGGATCAGATAACTGTTTGATTTAATATCAATAAACAATGTGTCATCACTATATACTTTCACCCTTGCCGGCTGTCCGTCCACTCCTTTTCCCATCATCTTTGACCCCCGTATCTCAATTCCTCCCTGATAGGAGATATTACGAAACAAAGAATCAATCTTATGAACCGCCAAAAAAGAATAAAAACGAGGATAACTTACCTTGTCAATACTGCTCTTCGCTTCTACTTTTTCGACAACACTTCCCAACAAAGGGTAATCCCAATACCGTTTGTGATAGAAATTGACCGTATCTACATTGTAGGATGCCAGACTGGTCGAAATCACATATTTACCAAGCTCTGCATATACCGTATCCGGCGAATATCCCGCACGTGTCCAGAGCATCTTGCCTCCTTCGCCATAAAACTTCTTTTCCAACGGATAATATGTACCGTGGGTGTTGTAAATAACCGAACTGTCTTTATGCGCATAGCATTTAAGCCGTATGTCATCAAATATTATCTTCAAAGATGAATCCTGTGCAAACCGGTAGTCCTTCAAATCCACTTTCCAGCTTACAAAACGCGACTGGGACAAGGTATAGTCCTCAAAAAAACCCTTCGTAAATTTTAAATATTTTAGTACCGGCTTTGCTCTTTTGCGATTGCTCAACAAGCTATCGTAATATTTATTCCAAAGATAATATTCCTCTGCCGAAATATTTTTTTCCAACATAAGATCAACATTGTGAAGATATAAATACAAATGAGGATAATTTTTCATCCTTCTGCTCAACATAATATTGGCATTCTCAATCACATCGTCTTTCACCGTATCCGGAATAAAACCACTCTCCCAATGTTCGGCAAACGAAAGAATATGGGGCTTGATTTCTTTTGAAACTTTTTTATTCTTTATTTGGTTTATGAAATTTAGCATTTCCTTGATCGCATCTTGATGGTCGGGAGAAAATGAAGATATCCTTTGCGAGTATCCTTCTCCCAAACCAAAAATCACGATCAGTAACACAATCCCTATTCTCACTCTCATATCTCTATTGTTAATTCAACGCAAAACTCTTTTCCCACTCTAATTCCCAAATGATATTTCAAGCCTTGTCAAGCTCCCATCGGGAATATGAAAAATTGAGACCACAAATTTACATACTTTTTGCATTTACTCAATAATTCTTTTTTTGCAATCACGGATTTATTAAAAAAACATATATTATAAACAGATTATAGACAAAATTGTTTTACTTTTGCCGCCGAAAATTAATGAAATATATGGCAACATTTCTGTTTGACGATATCATCTTCGGTCCTATCAAGAGTAGACGTTTTGGTAATTCCTTAGGGATAAATTTGCTCCCTACCGATTCCAAATTTTGTAATTACAATTGCATCTATTGTGAATGCGGCTGGACTATGAGAAATGCTGACTCAAAGATTACATTAATAGAAAAACAGCGAGTTGTCAAAGAGTTGAAAGACAAATTGATACTTCTTCAATCCAAAG
>CAZLTF010000330.1:0-4165 GCA_964562195.1 uncultured Bacteroidales bacterium
ACATCATCAGCCGGGCGGCGGAAGTATATCGGCGATATGGTTTTGAGCATTGGGATACTCCTATATTGGAGTATGCTGACACTTTGGGGAAATATTTACCCGAATCGGGTACGGTAGCAGATGGAGTATATTCATTTTCCAATCCGGAGAAAGAACCGGTGCTAGCCGAAGACGGGAAAGAATTGCGGGATGAGAATGACAAAGTAATAATGGAAAACCACTTTCTCACAATGCGTTATGATCAGACGGCTCCTCTTGCCAGATTGTACAGTGAGAGAATATGGAACGATGTTCAGAAGGATGTGATCAATGCAAACAATGCTCCATTGATGAGGCGTTATCAATATGGTCCTGTTTTTCGTTTTGAACAGAAACTGGATCCGGGCAGATTTCGTGAATTTTGGCAGTTGGACTTTGACACCGTAGGCACGAGAGACGTTGCTGCCGATGCCGAAGCGGTGATGATTTTGTCCGACGCTATGGAAGCCATCGGACTTCGTTCCGGCTCATTTATCGTAAAGGTAAACAATCGCAAATTGCTAAGTGGTCTGTTAATTGATTTGGGATTAACAAGTGCTTCGGATGAGCAAAACATTTTACGCATTATTGATAAAGCGGATAAAATCGGTATGGATGGCGTTCAAGCTGAGCTTGGCAAAGGAAGGAAAGATGACTCGGGAGCATTTATTGAAGGTTTGGGACTCGATCCTGTTTTAGTCAATAAGATCATCACCTTTTTCGGCACATTTGAAAACCGTCAAAATCGTTCGGAAGTAATCCTCTCCTTAAAAGAGAAAGGCATTAACAACGAGACATATAGCGAAGGATTAGACGAACTAACAAAGATTGATTCCATTCTTGACAGCGTCGGATTTGATGACTCAAAAGTAGTATTTGATCCCACATTGGTACGCGGTATGGCCTATTATACGGGACCTATCTTTGAAGTCGAATCGCTGGACTTCTATCGCGACCGTAAAGGACGAAAAAGAAAAGTAGGTTCTATCTGTGGAGGTGGACGATATGACGGTCTTGTAAAGAATCTAACAGGAATAGAAGTACCTGCCGTAGGTGCTTCCATCGGTGTAGATCGACTTGCCGAGCTATTAACACTTACACAGCAAACACCGGAGCCTGAGAAAGGTCCGGTAGTTGTCATTGTTTTTGATGATGAACTGATGGATGAGTATCAACGAATAGCAGGAGAATTGCGAAAAGCAGGAATACCGGCAGAAGTTTATTATGGTCAAAAAAAAGGATTAAAAAAACAATTTCAATATGCCGACCGCAAAAATTCGCCGTTCGCAATCATGTTGGGCAGTGACGAACTGGAAAAGAAAGTTGCCACGGTCAAAGATTTGTTTTTGGGCAAAATGCAAACCGACATCAAAGACAAAAACGAATGGAGAAAGAACGTTCAAAAAGAAGTCCCTTTGTCCGGGCTGGTTCAATACATCAAAGAGAGATTTTAGTTTACAATATATTTTATCTTATTGAGTTATATCATACAAGTATTTTCCGGTTGGAAATAATAAAAAAAGCAAAGCATTGCTTGATAAAATAAATCGCCTACTGGCAAAAGAAAAACAACATATATGTTATCTAAGTTTTTATTGACAAAACTATTTTGGAAGCAACTCGCCTACATCATCGGCATTAGCATTATACTTGTGCTGGGAGTCATCTTTTATCTCAACATTTATACTCAACACGGAGAGGAATTTGAAATGCCGGATTTGGTTGGACAAAATATTTATGATATAGAGTTGGGGAATAAATATCCTCATTTAAACATTACGATAATTGACTCGATATATGAGAGTCCTGAGAATGCAGGCAATATCATCAAGCAAAAGCCGGCAGCACACTCTCATATCAAACGTGGGCGAAAAGTTTATGTCACTATCATCTCAAGTCAAAGAGAGTTGACCATTATGCCCAACCTAAAAGATCTTACACTCCGGCTTGCCATCAATATGTTGAATGTCAAGAAATTGAAGTTAGGTGAAGTAAGCTATAAACCCAGCTTCGCTAAAAATGCCGTTTTGCAACAATATTACAATAATGATACTATCCATGAAGGAGATACGCTCGTCGTGGGGTCAGTCATCGATCTTGATGTAGGAAAAGGCAAAGGTCGAATGGAACTCAATCTGCCATTTCTCTACGGAAAAACCCGCATAGAAGCTATTGATATCTTGACAAAAGCATCTTTCAATCTGGGAAAAGAGGTTTATCTTGACGAGGAAGCAACAAAAGATGTATTGGTATATGACCAAAGTCCTTCTCCGCTGGACGGCATCGATAGCTATGCAGGAGATACGATTCATCTTTGGTATCGCAGCTCCAAGTACAGTAATTTCAAGTCCCATCTTGACTCTCTCAAGCAGCTGGATTCGCTGCAATCAATCATCAAAGAACAATTTGACACAAATCCTTCTGACACCGACTTTTAATGCAAGCATAATGAATCATCAAAATATCCAATTATGAAAATCTTTTCAGTACTCATCTTGTCATTTTTGCTAACGTTTAACGTCTCAGGGCAAGAGCGGCTCACACCTTTTTACGATAAAGGAACAATAAAACAGAAAGATACAATTTCTTCACTCTCCCTTCCATTCTATGATAGTTTCTCTCAGGAAGATATATTTCCCAAAGACGAATTATGGATTGACAATGAAGCATTTATCAACAATACCTACCCTGTTTCACAGATAAATTACGGAGTAGCAACCTTGGATGCGTTAGATAGTCTGGGCAATATTTATGAGAATGCCAACACGATTTCTTTTCAAGCCGATCATTTGACCTCCAAAACCATCCGTTTAGACTCTATCTTTGACACGGAAACCAATGAGATGACAGCCTTGACAGAAGCGGATTCCATTTATTTTAGTTTTTATTATCAACCCCAAGGGAAAGGAGATATTCCGGCAAAGAATGATTCGCTAATACTGCTGTTTGCCGGCGAGGATTCGACAGGGGGAATTCATTGGCAAAAAGTATGGGCAGCAGAAGGAAGTTCCTTAGATGATTTTTATTCGGAAAATGGAACCTATTTCAAATATGTTATGATTCCGGTCTTGAAAGAAGAATTTTTCACACCCCACTTCCAATTTCAATTTATCAACTATGCCAGTCTTTCCACGACTCCCAGTTGGCAATCCAATACAGACCATTGGCATATTGACAACGTATATTTGGACAAAGACCGAAACATCAACGACATTTATTATCCGGATGTGGACTTTGTCAACAGCATTCCCAGACTATTGAATCGATATACATCGATACCGATGAAACATTACAAAGCGACCTACTCTGTAGATGACTTTGATGTTATTGTTGGTAACACTTGTGAAGAGGCACTTGATTTGAATTATCAATTTTCCATAGATCTTTTTGGCGATACATTGCTGAAGAAGTCCTATTCGGGCATTTCGCCTGGTTTTGATCATACTTCCGTATTTACCAATATTGATTTTCATTACAATCTTACCATTCTAAATGAGGACAGTATCGGGATACATATCAACGAATCTCTTGCTTCGGAAGAGCTTGATATTATTCACCAACGGGAGAGCGATTTTATTTTTTACAATTATTTTGCCTACGACGACGGGAGTCCCGAAGGAGGCTATTCCCTAGGTCCGAAGAACTCGAGTGCCGCATACAAATACACGCTCAACAAACCCGATACATTGAGAGGAATGAAAATCTATTTCAACCGCACAATGAGTGGCAGCAACATTCAATATTTCAAAATTAAAGTATGGGAAATATCGGGCAACAAGCCCGGCACTTTGCAATACGAATCCCAAAGTTTCAAACCGGAAATGGACCCCAATACTCCCAATGATTTTATCACCTTTGTATTTCCCGATGGCGGCGTTGCCCTTTCGGCAAACGACTATTTTATCGGTTGGACGCAGTCCATCAACCCAACAATGAACGTAGCTTGGGATAGAAACAACGACAATCATGACTTGCTGTATATCAACACAAACGGCAATTGGCAACAGTCATCGCTTGAAGGTACGTTAATGATGCGCCCCGTTTTTGGCAAAACCATCACCTCCGTAGGTGATCACACAAACAACAAGCAGCTGACAATATTCCCCAATCCTTATCGGTCAGGACCATTAACATTAACCATTGAGAA
>CAZLTF010000331.1:0-1971 GCA_964562195.1 uncultured Bacteroidales bacterium
TTAGTTCGCTGTGCTGATAAGCTCTGTCTATTTTTCACTTCAAGCAAATATTCAATTTCTGATAAATATTTTATTTTTTCAAATTTCATAGCACCTTCATTTATATCTCTTTCTTTTGTTTCAGATGAAATATAAATTTTATTTTTACAATAATAAGAATATACACTTCTAGAAATAGAACTAATCTCCTCCTTATTGAGTGCTATATCACATTTAGCATTTAGCAATAACGCATAATGATAAATATTATCAAATGTTAAATTCTTCTTCCCTTTTGCCCATTTCATAGAAGCATAAAAAATGGCATTGTTTCTATTTCCTATTCTAAGATATTCACTGTTGACTTGTCGAATTGTTATTGTCCTGTCAAACTTTTTTTGTATAGACTGCTCAGGAATAATCAAATCTCTAAAATCTTTTAGTTCATAGTTATAACTATCACTAAAATAATGATTGTGCCGAAGAGGATTTCTCCAAATCCCATAGTTTCTTGCTGAACCATTGATATCACAACCTATCAATTTAATAATAGATGATTTGATTGCCATCAAGTATCTATATGGCTTTTCTTGATGTGTAAAAATGTGATTTTTCAAGTGAAAAGCAAAATGATACCCATTGCTTGTCTGAGTGATAAATGTTGGTTCTAAGCCTACTTTATCACTTAAATAATCCCAAAAATCACTAATTGTAGGAAATACTTCAATTGCCTTTTTTTCGCTTACTTTATCAATATCAAAAATCATAAAAGAAATTTGTTCTTTACTATTAAAATGAATAAAATCACATTTTTGTAAAGCTACTTTTGTTTTGTGATTAAAAAAATTGGCAGTTTTTTTATCATTACTTCCGTTTATCCTCGCTGGTTGATTTTTGATTATCAATTCTTCTAATCTATCTGTATCGTCTAAAAATTCCTTTTTTAGTATAGTCATTTTTCTGTCTCCAATTTTTTTGTTTTGAAGACCTAAAAGGACTTGATTATTTGTTTTGTGATTTGTTATAGGAGTGAATTTTGAAAAAAGTAAAGAAAAATAAAAAAAGTGGTAAATTCAAACGGTCTATACAGTTTTACTGTGTTTGCCTCAAAAGGATTGAAAAATATATTGAGAGAAAAAGGGAAAGGTTAAAAAAAGAGATAGATATATATTCTATACCCATTTTGTTTTTTTGGGCTTCAAAGCCCAAAATTAAGGGCAAGAGTGATAAAAATTTATAAGAATAGTAGTCAATATCTATCAAAGATAGTATTCAAGCTTTTGAGAGATAATATTTTGTGATTTCAGCCCTGTGGTGGTTCATTTCCTTGCTTGTAAAGAGAAGAGCCTCCTGCTGTGATTTTCCCTCTTCTATCTGCTCCCTATAAGTGTTAGAAGCGAACGAATACCTGAAATCGTGTGGGGTTAGTCCTTGATTTTTGAGGTCCGTAGCATAAGTTGATTTGGAGATATGCTTATCAATCGCATCAATTTTTGCTATGAGTGCCGGAGATATTTCTTTTGGCTGATACTCCTGTCCTCCCTTGCCTATAATACCGCTAATAATATTTGTATCTCTATCAAGATATTTATCCAAATTAGATGTTAGTTCTAGTGTCTCAGAAAGTCTAAATGATGTTTCCAAAGTTGTTTCTGCCATTACACCACTGTGGTAGTGCTTATCGTATAGATTAGCAATAACAGTATTTGGATTAGCTACTGCTCTATTTAGTCTTACTTCAATATTGTCGTTATTGTTAATTTCTAAAACTTTTTCGTTGAAAAGATTTTTATCCACCGAAATATCAATGTTGTTATTTCGTAAATCATCAACCATCGCTGAAAAACCTCTGACGAAATTTTCGCTAGTGTTTGCTGCTTTATTTTCTAACCGTGAGTTTAGAAAATTATTTATATGCCCTGTTGTCATTAGGGTGTTGAGCTTTCCTGTTAGATTGTTATTTTCAGCAAATTTTTTAAAGTCATTTAGATA
>CAZLTF010000332.1:0-3268 GCA_964562195.1 uncultured Bacteroidales bacterium
TTTTATTATTGTTAAAGATTTTTTATGCCACCTCCAAATTCAACTCCACCAACCTCCGCAGCACCTCTCGCCGTGCCTCTGGGGAAATAATAATACGGGTTTTGCCGCGCTTGTTTTCATAAAAGCCGTGCTGCAAATCCAGAACCTCCCAGTCATAACAGGTGAACAGTTTTTAGTTATCTTCATGGTGCAAAATCTATTATTCTAAAATCTAATCTTGATGCATTTTTTCCCACGCCTCTAGCACCAAGCGGCGGGTTCAATTTGTTCAAATTGTATCTTCAATCAAATCAAGGGTATCTATGGATTCCATAACTTTTTGGAGGTGTTCTCCAGTTTCTAACACCTTGCTAACTTCCCAAAATCGTAGAGCTCGACGAAATTCTTCCGGTAAACCATCACATTCTCGTTTAATACGATCTAATTGAGCTTCATCAGACACAGCAATCACTTTTTGCACAGAAGGCGCATTAAACGCCTTCTGCAAGTTTAAAATCAGACTATCTATTGAACCTGAGCGGTGCACTTCAAAAACATAAGTTACCAGCCCGAGGTTAGCAATTCTGGCGCGCCACACCACATCCACAACTGCCCCATGAGCCACTTTAACTTCCGTATCCGTGTCAAATCCCAGACTGGAACCAATTTGGGCAATCAGGTCCTTTATCTCATTGTGATCGAATTCTGTAGTGCCTCTACCCGAGACCTTCTCCACCGGGAATTGCGTAGATTTGGCAACTTCGTATAAAAAGAAATCCACCATTAGCAAATCGACATCCTGAATGTTGAGATCTTGAAGTTCTGCGGCGATGGCTCTTAGCAGCTCATTAAAGAGTTTGTATTCAGCAGTTGATAATGCATACTTCTCGGGGTTAATATGATCTGTGATTTTCAAAATCTTTAAAGCATTACGTGCCTGACGATTCCAGATACCACAATGATCGGGATGCAAATAAGTGAGAATTTCGGTAACCGATGCCGGTCCCATTCCTTTGATTTCTTGGAGGAAACGACTATAGGCTTGCTCTGGATATTTCGATTTAACTAACTTTTTTAGCTCTTCTTTAATCTTATCGAGTCCGTTATCATTGACAATTTTTTGCGCCAGATAGGTTTTATTGCCCCACATGCGAGATGCCCATAATAGGCTAATAATGGTTTCAAAATCGGCTTCTGAAAATTCATCAAGCCGATTTTTAAGTTCGTTTTTAAAAAAAGTTATACGTTGCTTGCGTTCCGCCTGATCTTGCTGAAACTGTTCTTGTTTCATGTAATCATGGAAGCGCTGTATGTGTTGTCGTATGGCATTTTTTTGCTCGCCGGTTAATATCATCGTTTTCTCCAAATTTTTCAGAATTTTTTAACTGGATGAACAGAATTGTTGAGATATGGTCTTTAATATTCAACATTTAAACGCTGTCAAAGATTCACCCTAACAGTTCTCACATATCCAGTATCACGTGGCAAGTAATGAATTTTGAAAAACAAAACTTCAAAACGGCATATCTTCTTCATTTTCTAGGTCACTATTTGAATCATTTGTATCCAAATTATTATTTGAATTTGGTTCATCTATTAAGGAATTCAAGCTTTTTATTCTTTCAGCAAGAACTGAAAATTTCTCCCATCCCTCATCATCACTATTAAATTCGATTCTTTTCGCCACATAGCGGGCAACAATTGGTTTTGAATCTCCTAATAACGATATTGCTTCTTTTTCTAAATCTTCGTAATGCTGAAATTTCTCTCGCATAGTTTTTTCGAAATCAATTCCAAATATACTGTATGTATCTCTGATCAACCATTCTTTAAATTCTAATAAATTCTTGATTTCTTCTGGATCAGTTATTCCCACAGTTTTAAGGAAATCTATTCTCCTCGATCCGTTTCGGTCATGTTCATTATCATTATCAAAAATCACGTAAGTAGGAATCTGATAAGCAGTAAAAAACCGCCACCATTTTGCAAGATTTCCTTTTCCAAATACAGGGATTACGGCCACACCTTCTTTTAAAGTATTGAAATTTACTTTTTCAAAATAAACGGGTAATGCCAATGATTCGGTTTTTCCTTCTACCAAAACCACCTTTTTGGCAAATAAACCAGCAATAATTTCTTCAGTAGCTGCAGCACTGTAAAAAGGTAAAATAGTATCTGCTTTTGTTTTGTTTGGATCGGCACTGAACCTAATGCAATGTTCTGCAAGCATTTTGGAGTTTAAGTGAACAACATTTGTGCCACCTTCAATTTTCTTGACCAATACAATGCCCTCCAAACTTAATAAATCGACAAAAGCTGGACTGTGAGTTGTAATTACAATTTGCAAACCATCTTGTGCCATTTCAGTAATCTTTTGAGATAACCACTGCTGTGCTAATGGATGAAGATGGGCTTCAGGTTCCTCTATAACTAATACAATTCCCCCATAAAAAGCCTTCGCATAAGCATGGGCAAATGCCAAAGCCAACAATTGTTCCTGCCCTGTTCCCAATTCTTCAAATGTTCGGATATGACCAAATTCTTCGGGAAGTACTCGAAGAGAATGAAAAAAATTGCTTGGATCATAAGCTGAAAAATCTATCTGAAGTCCATAAGACATACTTTGAAACATTTCACCAAATTTTTCTGCAAGCTTTGTTTGAAATTCAAGAAACTCATCAACCTCATTAAAAATCTGTTTAATTTCTTCAAATTTTTCCTTAAGCCTCTCCACTCTGGATTCATCTTGTGTAAGGTGTTTATGAAACTTTCTCATTAACTTTGACAAAAGTGTCCATTTCGATGTGTAACTAAGCTGATAACTCAATCTCCGATCAGCACCGATTATGACGCAGATACATTGATCACGCATGTTATTGCTTACATACCGTTCTTCCCCATATTCTGAAATGGCTTTAAAATAAGGATTTTCACCATCGGTTGAATTGTCATATTTCCAAACAAACCGATCAACACCAACTCTATTATTTTCTCTATCAACATAATACATATCTGAAAAAGTAGCCTCAATCTGAATGCATCCATTTTGTGAATCACGGTTCCAAAAGTCATGATCTTCTGGGTCTTTACTACTGGGCCACATTTCCCCTAACAATAAATCCATCGCTCGAACGATATTAGACTTTCCGGCGTTGTTTTCACCGATTATTGTCAATGGAACATTTGTAGGAAATTGGATAACAATCTCATCTCTAATAGAACGATAACCACTAATCGTCAAGGACGTTACTCGGGCCATAGTTAATCTCCCAACTTTATTTATCAGTTT
>CAZLTF010000333.1:0-1763 GCA_964562195.1 uncultured Bacteroidales bacterium
TTTTTTTCCCAAGGTGAGTTGGGAAGTGGAGTTCATAAAAATATTATAAGCCATAAGCCACTATTAGATTGTTAATTACTTCGGGGTTGGAGAGTGTAGTCGTGTCACCAAAATCGTGAGCACCACTCACAATCTCATGCAAGATTCGCCGCATTATTTTTCCGGAGCGTGTTTTTGGAAGTTCTCTGACAAAACTTATCCCGTCGGGCTTGGCATCCGGATAAACAAGTTTTTCTACCAGATTCTTTAATGTAATGCGTAACTCATCATCATATCCTTCTGCCTTCTCGGGGACAACAACAAAAGCATGAATTCCTTTTCCTTTGATTCTGTGTGGGAAAGCTACGATAGCAGCTTCGGTCACCAGCGGGTGTTCACACAAAGCATTTTCCACTTCGGCTGTGGGGATAACTTTTTTGGATGTTTGAATGGCGTCATCCACTCTTCCCAAGAGTCGATAATAACCATCTTCATCAATTCTAATGATGTCACCGGTATAAAAATAATCTTGAAACCTCGCAAAATAATTCTCTTGGTATCTTAGCTCGTCATTCCATATTGATCTTGCAATTCCCGGCCAAGGTTGTTTGAAGCAAAGATAACCTTCCACATTTCGTCCTTTTAACTCTTCTCCTTTTTTGTCCAATATTACGGGTTGTATCCCGGGTAGGGGTAAGGTAGCATAAGAGGGTTTGGTAGGGGTAATGCCTGCAATAGGACTTATCATTATTCCTCCTGATTCTGCTTGCCACCAAGTATCGACAATAGGACAACGGTTTTTGCCGACATGGTTGTAATACCAATGCCAAGCGTCTTCATTGATAGGCTCACCAACTGTTCCAAGTACTTTAAGGCTTTTCATCTTATATTTATCAACTCTTTTTTCGCCTTCTGCCATCAAAGCACGTATGGTTGTAGGAGAAGTGTAAAAATGAGTGACATTATATTTCTCAATAATTTTCCAATAACGGTCAGGCTTGGGATAGTTGGCTGCTCCTTCATACATTACGACTGTTGCACCTTCCAACAAAGGACCATATACCAAGTATGAATGTCCGCTTATCCAACCAATATCCGCCGTGTTGAAGAAGACGTCATCATCATTGAATTGAAATATATTTTTAAACGTATAAGCCGAGTACACCATATAACCTCCGGTAGTATGAACGATGCCTTTGGGTTTTCCTGTAGCTCCGCTACTGTAAAGAATAAATAAGGGGTCTTCCGAGTCCATCTCGACAGCTTCAACAAACGGTTCGACATTTTTCGTCAATTCATGCCACCAAAAATCTCTTTTGCTGCGCATCAAAACTTCTGCTCCTGTTCGTTTAACTACGATCACATTGTTGATTCCTTTTGAAATAGCCATAGCAACATCCGCCGTGTCTTTCAACGGGATAATATTTTTCCCTTGAAAAGCTCCATCTGCCGTGATGAGTACTTTGGCTTGTGAGTTTAAATTTCTTTCTGCTAATGCTCGAGACGATGATCCCATATACACTACCGAATGTATTGCCCCGATTCGTGCACAAGCCAACATGCTAATGACCAATTCGGGAATCATAGGTAAATATATCGAAACCGTATCCCCTTTGTTGACTCCAAGATTTCGCAAGACTCCCGCAAATTTGTTTACTTCTTGGTATAATTCACCATAGGTATATTCGACTGCCGTTTCTCTTGGACTGTTAGGCTCCCAGATCAAGGCAGGTCTTTTGGCTTTTGTGAAAAGGTTTCGCTCAAAAATATTCTCCGTAATGTTA
>CAZLTF010000334.1:0-2488 GCA_964562195.1 uncultured Bacteroidales bacterium
AACATTACTTTTGCAAGCAAAAAGTTAGTTCAACAAATACCTAAATCTACCTATGATTTACAAAACACTTTTTTCTATTTTCCTGCTGTCCGGCATCCTCGCTTACGGGCAGAAAATCAGAGAATTACAAAAAAATTCTTATGTGGAACATAGGACAAGTATCAAAGGCAGTGAATATCATATTTATTTCACATTTCAAGACACGGACAACAGGATTCACAAAACAGAGATGGTCCTTCCGAAGGAACAGACAGATGAAGCAATCAGTAAATTTGGAGTACCGAGATGGCTATTAAAACCCTACCGCGTAAACGCAGCGAATGTCCTAAAAAGAAACAAAATTCTAAAAAAAGGCTTATTCATGGTGAAAGACAGTGAATTGATGCCCGACTACAACGCACTTATTGAATATTATGCATCTTTCACCAAACCCATTGCAGATTTATTGTTGAAGATTGCCAAAGAGGGCAAAAATGATTCTGATCAAAAGAGAATAGAACTTGCCATGCGATTTGTGCAGGACATCCCCTACCAAGTCCCACCGGACTATCGTGACAACAAGATCACATCAGGAATGTTTTCGCCACCGGAGATACTCGTAAAAGGATATGGTGATTGTGATTCGAAGACCATCCTGTTTATCAGTATTATCTCCCATTTTATCGAAGCGGACAGAATACTTATTTTAGAACAATCCAATCATGTACTGAGTGCAATCAGAATTAAAAATAAGATAAACGGCACATACATCTCTTTTCACTCAAAGAAGTATCTAATTGCCGAAACCGCCGGTCCCGGTCACCGGTTATTGGGCGAGGAAGGAGATTATTATTCCAATACTTTCACCATTATCCCCTTACATTATCAACTATCGAAAGAAGAATATATATCACAATAATCCATGGAAGTGCCACAAAATGCAATGCTGCAAGACTCAGAAGTGAGAATATTAAGAAACTATATACCAACTTGTTATCATTCCAAGTAAAGGTTTTCACTTTCAGTGCAAACAAAGGAAGATCCACGACCAGCAATATTGAGAATAGGAGTGCATAAATTCCAAGAAAAGCCGGATTAGTTATCCAAGTCATAAGTGGATTGGTAAATAATCCATACAAAACAAAAGACTGCGATGCAATCCATGGAAAAGAAGCGATGACAAGTGCATTGGCAGGAGTAGGCAAACCGAAGAAGCGATCACTTTGTCTTTCATCCACATTAAATTTGGCAAGGCGATAAGCAGAAAACAAGGGGACTAACAACGCCAGATAACTCACATATTCCATTTCATCCCCTCTGTAATGTTCGATCATATTGTACAATAACAAGCCCGGAGCAAGACCAAAACTCACCATATCCGACAAAGAATCAAGTTCTTTTCCCAAGCCGGAAGTAGCTTTCAAAAGACGGGCTGCAAAACCATCCAAAAAATCAAAAACAGCCGCTACGGCAATCATCATACCGGAAAGTTGAAACCATCCCGACATCGCAAAAATCACAGCAAAAATACCAAACAACAAATTGGTAAGCGTTATCAAATTGGGTATAAATTTTATTAGTTTATTCATCAGGTATTTTTTATCATTCATCATTTATCCGGGAGATAATACACGCCCCAATTGGACATATATGTTTCTCCAACGTTTCTCATCCTCCATCAACTCTATCAA
The DNA here is from genome assembly GCA_964562195.1 of uncultured Bacteroidales bacterium. Lineage (GTDB taxonomy): Bacteria > Bacteroidota > Bacteroidia > Bacteroidales > S143-32 > S143-32. The sequence goes on from CAZLTF010000334.1 coordinate 1,671, forward strand.
ATATGCATCCACTTCATCACTTTTTATCTCTTTGAGAGCTTCTTTCTTCTTTTTTATTTGTTCTTTCAATATCTTTTCACCCAAAGATAATATTGCTTGTTCGCTTGCCCTTTCCAGCTTTTTGTCTTCGCCTACGACAATAATTCTACCCAAGTCCTTCCAATTTTTGCTTAATTCGTATTTGGTCATTATCAAATCTATCACAGTTTCGCTAACATCCGCCTCACTATAATTTATAAATTCCTGTGTATTAAGTCGTTCTCCGGCTTTATATCGATCAATCACGGCTGTCAGTATCTTCTGAAAGACAGGATTTTCAAATGTAAAACCATATTTTGCGAGATTTTCGAGCATAAAATCTTGTAACATTATCCTTGCTTCCATGACCTCACCCGCCTCATTTTTGGAATGAAACACCAATTCATTGTCGGGATAATTGAACAAAAGTCTTAAGATATCCCTCTCCTGTTCTTCGGTCGTAGAAAGCGGTACTTCCATATCCTGCCTATGCATATCCACCTCATCCTGAGCAGGTTGAATTGTCTCTTGATGAAATTTTTTCTTATACTTTTTGCGAAGGAGGACGTTCAACTCACGAATCAAGGTTTGCTCCGTCATTTCCATCAGAGAGGCACACTCCTTGATATATACCTCCCGAACAATCGAATCGGGAATCACCGAAATAGATTGTACAATATCCTTAATCAAAGCAGCCTTCTTGATCGGATCTTTCTTGGATTCCTCCAAGAGGATTCTCGTTTTGTATTGGATAAAATCTTCGGTCTTATTTTGCAATAAATCAAAGACTTCGGAACTTC
>CAZLTF010000335.1:0-2301 GCA_964562195.1 uncultured Bacteroidales bacterium
ACATTTTGCAATTCGTCTTCTTGCTCAATGAGCCAACCGGCATTGGCATTGTTGAGGTAGTTTTGGAGCGGACCACTTCCGTCGGTGATAATTCCGCTTAGGGCGGTCAATGTTTTTATTCCCGAACAATAGGGCGGATAATCTTCATTGGGATATGAGTTGATGATAACTTGTTGCCAAGAGGGGAATCCGCCGGGGTTTTCGATGGAATAATATCCATTAGCGGCTCCTCCCCAACCGAGGTTGAAGTGATATTCTTCATCTTCGGTGTAGCCATCTAATACGAAAGCGTGACATCCTTTTCCTTCACATCCTGCATAGTACATCGGATATCCATTGTCGAGTTGATTTTTGAGAATCGTTGTCCATTCGTCGTTTGAATAGGAATCCCTGTATATAAGTTCGGTAGTGTTTGAATATCTGAAATACTCTTTCATTGCGGTCACTACATCGTGAGACCAAGCTCCCGAACCGTTTGGGCTGTACATCATATTGACTGCTATGCCGGCGTGGTAGAGAAGTTTGGCTATCTCGATATTCCCGATTTTGCTGCTCAATTGATCCAGCATCTCATCCCATTCATAAGTAGTGTTTTCAAAATCGGCGCATTGTTCATCATATCCTTCGGGAATATAACAATGATTGCCGGCTCCGGTGAGAGGCCATCTCCAGTAGTTCATCACTTGCCCGTAGGCAGTAGCTACACAGCCCGCCCAGACTCTACCACCGGGACCTCCTGTGCCATACGGACAATCATAATTGTATGGATAGCCTTGATCCCATACGCTTTGTAATAAAGGTTCGACACCTTTTGAAACTTTTGAAATGGGAGAGGAGATATCTATCTGTTTGAGCTTGTTCCATGCTTGGACTACGTATTGCTCTGTTTTGGAATTCAAATTTCTAAGAAACCGGATATTCTCGACTCGATTGTTCATCCATGATTCAAAATTGGGCGGAATATGATTCGGGTCATATTGATTGTCAAAAGTGTATGCCAATACAGGCACCATTTTATCTTCGGCAGAGATGATCATAAAACCGAAATCTTTGAAGTTGAAGACAAAATACATATTTTGGTTTTCATTCTGAATGGTGAAAACATCATTAATCAACACGTTTTCAAAAGGGACAGTATGGTAATATTTGTTAAGTCGATGATAGTAAGCTTTTTTTGCAATCATTTGGGCATCAGATAGTAATACCTCGTTTGCGTAGGATGTTGATAGGAATGTCAATAAGACAAAAACAAGTAATAGTTTTTTCATAAAATAGTAATTTAAAAATTTATTTATCCAATGACAACAAAGAATAAAATACGTGGCAAATGTAAGAAAAAAAATAAGTATATTCATAACAAAAAAAGCTGATATTTTTTGAATATCAGCTTTTTCCATAAATTGAGAATACAACTTTTATTCTATCACAATTTTATCCGTGTAGGTTTCTTGATTATTAACGATTCTAATAAAATATACACCTTTGGAAAAGTTTGACAGATCGATATTGTTAGTATAGTTTCCAATGAAATTTTGCATTGTTTCTTGATATACGGGTGTTCCTTTGACATCATAGAGTTGGATGTTGATTTCTTGATTTTGTAAAGAATTGAAAGCAATATTTAGTTCATTCGTAGCAGGATTTGGATATATATTTAGATCATCAATGATATTGGGTTGATCATTGACACCAACCAAATCGGTATAGTAGTAGAGTTCCCATCCTTCGCCTGAGTCGAGAATGTCGGTCTTGAATGTCATCAGAAGTTTTCCGAGATTATAAACAACAGAATCGGGAAGATTGCTAAGGCTACCTGAGAAATCATCCAAAACGGCATAAGTATATCCGTCATAGATTGTCACGTGATCAAATTGTTCTTGTGTGTCAAATTCATTAAATTTGATTGTGATAGAGCTTGCTCCGGTGGGTTGAATAAACCAAGAGCAATTTTTCCCGTTTTGATAATTGAAAAGTCCGCTTCCATCATCGATGGTGGCAGATTGAGTTTCAAAGATGACTCCCGTACCACAAGTGGATGGTTGAGTTGCGTAATAATGAATTCTAAATCCTGCTCCTGTACCATTTTCATCGCTGACAAATTTGATAAACATTTTTCCCTGTGTAGAGGTAATGCTTTCTGTCGGAGGAGTAGTGCCGTTAAAGGTTCCTAATACAGGTGCTGAATCATTTTCTCCGTCATAAACGGTGATTAAGTCGTTGATAGCGACATCAATATCCAAAAAGTTAATTGTTATTGAAGTAACTTCTTGATTGCCCAGACTAGGGTCGATTAGCCAAGAG
>CAZLTF010000336.1:0-1744 GCA_964562195.1 uncultured Bacteroidales bacterium
ATCAGTAGATTTATTTCCCCAAGGAGCTGGGAATTGTGAGGTTTGTACGATGTATTCTGTGTTTTGAGTTACAGCTACACCGGGGAAACAGCTCACGAAGAGAGGATTTGACAAAACCTGTTTGGTTTCGAAATCATCCAATCCCATCAAAGCAACGCGAGAGTTTGCTCCGTCTGAGAAGAAAGCGTATTTTCCATCGTATTTTCCGTTTTTTTCGGAAAAAGCAGGATAACGAAAGTCGCCGTATGTACTGATACGATCATCCAATGATGATTTTTTCAACAACAATGAACTTTCATCGTCAAATCCAAATCCTTGCCATGGCTCTGGCGAGAATAATCCTACATACTTGTAAATACGCATAGAGGGAAGACCATACACGATCATGGTTCCGGAATTACCGGTACCGACAATGGAGAAATACTCATCTCTACCTCCACGAGGCATAAATGTTTTGACAGCGGCAAGCTTATCTTGAGCATTTAAGCCACGAGCCTTGAGCACATCATCCACTGTTTGTTGAGCCATCATATCATTTGCTGCAAAAGCAAAGATAATCAAGGCTACAAAAGCTTTAAGTAAACTTCTGGAATTTAGTAACATAACCTAATAAATTTGTGAATAAAACAATTATTTAACATTTTTGGCTGCAAATGTAATAATAATTTTTAAACAAAAAATAAAAAACTTATTTATCTTTTAATAAATTTTATTCGCCATCTGGAATTCTCAAGATTGTAATTTCGAAGACTTAATGTTTTGGATAGTAGTCCAATGGACATCGTAATGCCGGAAACAATAAAATCAGAGCTTCGCAACAGGGGTGGAGGGATGTCGTTGAGCATCCGGTTGCCGGAAGATATGCCTAAATAAATAGCGCTAAAAATGAATGATTTATATGCAAGAGAATACCAAAACATTCGATAAAAACCCAACCGGCTGATTTGGTCTTTCAATACATAATTTCCATTGGAAAAATATACGGCACTATCATCAAAATGGCTGAACTTTCCTTTTCTTATTTCTCCGTTTTTCTTTTGGATATTCAATATGTTGCCTTCTTTCAATAATTTGTACTTTCCCGTACGCTTATGGCTAATCTGGATTAGATATTCCTGTGAGAATAATGATATTGAAATGCCTATGAACAAAAGAATTAACCATTTTTTCATAATAATATTTTTAGGATGACGATTTGTAGCTTTGCAAAATATGAAAAACCCGTGATGTTTTCCATTCCAAGATGTAGCTCTGTCATTGGTATTTCGTTTGCAAAACTAAAATATTTGCCACAAGTATCATTTGCAAAGTTCGATAATATTGCGATTCAATTTCGTGTTTTATTTATAAAAATGCTTAAATTTTTTTGTTCACAAAATGAGTGAGATGAAATTGAAATGATCACGAGATGAATCAACTATTTATTGCATAGGACAAAACGCCAATTTGTTTATCAATAATTGATTTAAAGGTATTCACGTATTCGCTATGAGCGGCTCTGTACTTCCTTCGTCAGCCTAAATTATACCTTGGTGTTTGAAACAATCCTCTTCGTTTGAAACACTTCACAAGCAATTCAACTATGTTCAGTCTATCACCTCAAACGTGGCATTTTCTCCCGAAGCACTATCATAAAAGGGAGGTGCTTCTGTGGAATGAAAAACACCCTCTTTAAGAATAAAATAAATGCAAGATTTTTTGGAAAAAATGCTGATTTCTCGTGCATTTTATTATTTATGTATCT
>CAZLTF010000337.1:0-4974 GCA_964562195.1 uncultured Bacteroidales bacterium
TGAAATTATTGAAAAAGAAAATCTTATTGACTATTTAAAAAATGAAAATTTTGATATCATCCTAACTGCCGGAGCAGGCGACATAGCCAGTCTGGTAGCAGAAATAAAAAAATTGCTTAAATAAACATAATAGAGAAAAATGCTTCGTAAAATGAAAATCATATCCAAAATCGGCTTCCGCCTATTACTCTTGTCCGGAGTGATAGCCTTAGGTGTATTCGCCTATAGCCGTTCTCAGGCAATGCGATGCAAAGAAGTGAGAGTAGATATTGATTATCAAGGCATTGAACCTATTATCGATAAAGAAAATATCGTCGAAGATATCCTGTTGAGGTATGACAGTTTACAAGGTGTGGCAATGAGAGACCTACCGCTCCAAAGTTTGGAATCCTACCTCAACGATATTCCTGAAATCGAAAAAGCGGAAGTTTACAAAAATATCGCCGGCAAAGTCGGGATTCACCTCAAACAACGTGTACCCATCGGGAATATTTTTACCGGAAACGGTATATCTTATTATATCGACAAAACAGCATTTATCTATCAACCCAAGTTTGATGGCAATCTGAGAATCCCCATTGTCAATGGAAATATTCCGGGAGACATCTCCTCTCACTCCCCATTGGCAAATGATATTGCACTAATTATCAACAAAATAAACAGGAGTTCATTTTTACAAGATTTGATAGAAGAAATATATATCAATACGCATAATGAGTATGAACTGATTCCGAAAATCGGAAAACAAAGCATTCTTCTCGGCGACGTTTCCGGTCTGGATGAAAAACTGGAGAAGTTGGAACTTTTTTATGCTCAGGGAATAAAAGCAGCAAATGGATGGAACAAATACAAGACCATTAATCTTAAATTTAATCAACAGGTAGTTTGTACAAAATAGTAAATAATAAAAGTAATTAATAATGGAAAGATCACAAATTTTTGCCGGATTGGATATCGGAACAACCAAGATTGCTTGCATCATCGGAAAGAAAAATGATGAAGGGAAAATTGAAGTATTGGGCTACGCCAAAGCTCCTTCTATCGGGGTAAAAAGAGGTGTCGTTATCAATATCGAAAATACCGTTAACTCCATTAAGACCGTAATCAGGGAAGCACAGCAGCAAGCCGGATTTGACATCGAATATGTGAGTGTCGGAATCGCCGGACAACACATCAAGAGTCTGCAACATCACGGAGGAACATTGCGTGAAAATTCGGAAGAAGTAATCCGCAAAAAAGATATTGAAACACTACTCAACAGTATGTATAATATCAACCTCAACCCCGGTGAAGAGGTGATCGATGTGATTCCCCAAGAATATATTGTAGATAACGAGCAAGGCGTACGTGATCCGGTGGGAATGTTAGGAAAACGTCTGGAAGCCAATTTTCATATTATTGTGGGACAAACTACAGCCGCCAAGAATATTTCCAAATGTGTGAAGCTGGCAGGACTGAAGATTGTCAACCTTATTCTCGAACCTATAGCCTCCGCAAAATCCGTACTCACAGACGAAGAAAAAGAAGCTGGCGTCGCTCTGGTAGATATCGGCGGTGGGACAACGGATTTAGCCATCTTCTATGATGGTATCATTCGCCATACGGCAGTTGTTCCGTTTGGAGGAGATATTATCACAGAAGATGTCAAGGAAGGTTGCTCCATCATCCGCAAACACGCCGAGGAGCTGAAGGTGAGATTTGGCTCTGCTTTGTCGGAAAAAAACAGGGATGATGAGATCATTGCTATCCCCGGATTGCGTGGTCGTCCACCCAAAGAAATTTCGGTCAAAAACCTTGCAAGCATCATTCAAGCTCGCATTGAAGAAATCATCGAGCAAGTATATTATGAAATCAAAAACTCAGGTTACGAGCGTAAATTGAGTGCAGGGATTGTACTTACCGGAGGCGGTTCGATGCTTCGTCATATCGGAATGATCACCCAATTTATCACCGGAATGGAATGCAAACTCGGACTTCCGGATGAATTTTTGTCCGAAACTGTACCCGATGAACTCAAAAGTCCGATCTATTCTACTACGATAGGTCTTGTTTTGGTGGGAATCGAACGTTTTGAAAAACAAATACAACAAATAGAGTCAGAACGAAAAAAGCAAGAAGAAAACCACTCAAGCAAAGAAGAGGAGGAAGAGGAAGTCGGTGGCGCACAGGAAGTTGAAGAAGATGTAAAAGAAAAAAGAGGCTTTCTCAACATCATCAAAGACTTCTTCGAGAAAGATGACTTATAATCTTTGCAACAAATAAAAAACACTCAAATGCAAGAAAGCATCTTAAAATAAATAAGAAATACTTATTAACAGAAATAATGTTAATATCTTATATAAGAGTAGTATTATAATTGAAATATTGAATATAATTTTACATAAAATTGAAGAGGATATGCTAAATGTTGATTTACCTAAGAACAAGTCATCCATCATCAAAGTGTTGGGTGTCGGAGGAGGTGGCGGAAATGCCGTTAACCACATGTATGAACAAGGAATAAAAGATGTAGATTTTATCATCTGCAATACGGATATTCAAGCACTCGAACGGAGTCCTGTTCCGGTGAAGATTCAGATCGGAGAAAATGGATTGGGAGCCGGTTCAAAACCCGAAGTTGGAAAAGAAGCTGCTTTGTCTCATTTGGATGAAATCCGTGAACTTTTGGAAAAAAACACGGAAATGCTCTTTATTACCGCAGGTATGGGCGGCGGAACAGGTACTGGTGCCGCACCGGTCATCGCTTCACTTGCCAAGGAGATGGGAATCCTGACCGTGGGAATCATTACCATTCCTTTCGGATTTGAAGGAAAAAGAAGAAAACAACAAGCAGAACTGGGACTCGAAGAATTACGAAAAAATGTAGATGCCCTTCTGATTATCAGCAATGATAAATTGAGAGAAATTTATGGTAATTTGAAAATCACCGAAGCATTTCACAAGGCAGATGATGTCCTGACTACAGCTGCCAAGGGAATCGCTGAAATTATCACCGTATCCGCACATGTCAATGTGGACCTCGAAGACGTCAAAACAGTAATGACCAGCAGCGGTACGGCAATACTCGGCTCAGCAGAAGCTTCCGGTGAAAATCGTGCCATCAATGCCGTAGAAGAAGCCCTGTCATCACCGCTTCTCAACGATAATCATATCCGTGGCGCAGAAAGCATCCTCCTGTATTTGTCCTATGGTGAAGATGAATTAACAATGGATGAGGTAAGCGATGTGACCGACTATATCCAAGACGAAACCGGCAATACAGCAGAGGTTATCTGGGGAATGGGAGAAGACCCCGCTCTCGGCGAAAATATTAAAGTTACGGTCATCGCTACCGGTTTTAATAAAGAAAAAAAAGATCCCGAATCCACAGATAAGAAAATCCTATCCTTAGATTCTACCCCCCCTCCACCAAGCTTCAACGAACCCATAAAAGACACACGCGAAATCACTTCAATAGAATTGATTAACGGTGAAAATAAAGAGGAAGAAACAAAACCGCTTTTTGACAATGAAGACGAATCTCAGGTCAAAGCATTCAACGAAGGAGAGATTGATACGACGGACATTGATGCTCCGGTGCTAATCCGAAAAAAAGAAATAAAAGAAAACGAACAAAAACAAGCCGACAATCTCGGAAATGGTCGTTCCAATGAGATCGAAAAAAGATTGAATGATCTCAGCATCTCCTTTCCGTCCTCCGTCACAGAAATGGAAAAAACACCCGCCTACCTCCGAAAAGGCACCAAACTGCAAGATGAGGAAGAAATTAAAAACAAAGAAGTTTCTAAAATCTATCTCAATAATACCGATGATGGAAACGGTGAAATAAAAACAAAAAATACATTCTTACATGACAATGTGGATTAATAAAAATTGAGAATTATGAGTCTGGAATTAAGCATAAACAATGATATTAAGGCTGCAATGAAAGCCAAAGACAAACAAGCCTTGAATGCATTGCGCGCAGTGAAATCGGCAATCCTCCTTGCGAAAACCGAAAAAGGAAGCAGCGATGTAAGCGAAGATACCGAACTGAAAATTCTTCAACGCCTCGTGAAACAACGTAAGGAGTCGGCAGAATTATACCAAAAACAAGGAAGAAACGACCTCGCCGAAGATGAATTGTTTCAGCTCAAAATTATTCAAAAATACCTTCCCGAACAAATGGACGAAAAAAGCGTGCGAAAAGAGATAGAAGCAGTCATTGCCGAAAGTGGAGCCTCTTCGATGAAAGATATGGGACGCGTGATGGGAATAACAACAAAAAAACTCGCCGGCAAAGCCGACAATAAGCTGATTTCCACCATTGTAAAAGAACTATTATCGTGATAGATTCGTCAGACAATAGACTTATGTAGGCTCTGGTGAAAATCACAGAAGTGCCTTCCTTTTTTTGTTTGTGAGATGATGATATATATACCTGATTTGAAACTGATTAGAAGGGGGTGGAGGTGCTATAATACCCCATTCATTCAGACCACTTCTCTTCCTATACTTTTTTTCTATAGGTAAAAAAAGTAACAAAAAACCCCACCGCTGTCAAACGTCGGCTAAAAATACCAAAACTCATCCTAAAACATGCAACTCCTCCTTTTACGCTCTGCGTAACCTTCGTCAAACAGGGCATGTTTCTTTACGGATGACTTTTGCTATTTTCTTTACGCCGCTGTTCTCTATGCGGGGTGAAAACATCCTTTGGATGTTTTTTTGTTCATCGCATACCCTTATTGTTCATTATTTCATTCATTAAAAAAACAAATATATACTATCAATTTTATAGCCATCAGTTTCCTTTATTACTGTTATGTTTGCTTTCGAAAAAGAAGAATTATCACTAAAAAACTCTACTGAAATTTTTGCTATATTATCTTTTTCAATTTTTTCTGAGACTATTTCAAACCCTGTTATTTCTTCTCCTTGACCGAATATCCAATTATCAACCCAACAAAAATCACAAGAGGGTAAAAAATCAAA
>CAZLTF010000338.1:0-10115 GCA_964562195.1 uncultured Bacteroidales bacterium
CTCTTTTCGCCTTTCTCCGGACACTACCGTACGCTATATTAGCGGCAATGTACTTACCGGTGAAAGAATAGAAAAAAATGGATACATTGGCAATTTTGATCAGCAAATAACCATTGTGCCCGAAGGCAACCATTATGAATTTCTGGGATGGGCAATGCCTCGTTTCAAAAAATTCTCTTTCTCACGCTCCTACTTCTCATGGTTGTTTCCCAAAAAACAATATGCCCAAGATACAAACATCAATGGTGGAGAGCGTCCATTTGTAGTGACAGGAGAATTAGAGAAAGTGCTTCCGATGGACATCTATCCGATGCAGTTGTTGAAAGCTATTATCGTAAAAGATCTGGATTTGATGGAAAATCTCGGAATTTATGAGGTCGATGAGGAAGACTTTGCATTATGCGAATTTGTAGATGCCTCCAAAAATAATATTCAAGCGATTATTCGTGATGGTTTGGACTTTGTCCGGAATGAAATGGAATAAGAAATAGTTTTTATGAAAATAATTGTTCAAAAAAAGAAATTAATACAAAGATTGGCGATGCCACGTATCACCGGATTGGAGGAAAGAGATTAGCAATATTTTTCAAACAGACAAAATCCGAATCGAAGAAGACTTTAACAATTTCAGAACATACAGAATACACAATATATGAAAGCATTAAGAAATTATGTTGATAAAATAAAACCACATTTCATCAAAGGTGGAAAATTTGAGAAGTTTGAATCTGTCTTTGATGCCTTTGAGACCTTTCTTTTTGTCCCCGACAAAGTAACGACCAGAGGAGCACACATCCGCGATTCGATGGATTTGAAGAGGCTTATGAGTGTGGTAATCATAGCTGCATTGCCGGCATTGCTATTTGGAATGTGGAATACAGGCTATCAGCACTTTTTGGCGACCGGTGAAGAGGTTTGTTTTGCGAAGACTTTTTTCTATGGTTTTTGGAAGATTCTCCCGCTGATTGTCGTTTCCTACGTAGTAGGTTTGGGAATAGAATTTGCTTTTGCACAAAGTCGCGGGCACGAAGTCAATGAAGGATATTTGGTATCCGGATTTTTGATTCCTTTGATCGTTCCACCCGATTTGCCACTTTGGATGTTGGCGGTTGCCGTAGCATTTGCAGTGATTTTCGGAAAAGAAGTTTTCGGTGGTACCGGAATGAACGTTTTCAATCCTGCTCTCTTGGCAAGAGCTTTTCTCTTTTTTGCTTATCCTTCTTATATGTCGGGAGACAAAGTCTGGATCACCGACGGCGTGACACAAGCCACTCCCTTAGGTACCGCTTTGACTTATTCGGGAGATTCGCTTACGGCGGATATACCTTCATTCTATGATATGTTTATGGGATTTATTCCCGGATCGGTAGGGGAGACTTCGACTCTGATGATATTGATAGGTGCTGGTATTTTATTGATTTCGGGCGTTGCCAGTTGGCGGATTATGTTGTCGATTTTGTTAGGTGGGTATTTTATGGGGTGGATATTCAACCTCGTCGGAGCCAACGCATATATGGATTTGCCTCCATACTATCATTTTGTGATGGGTGGTTTTGCTTTCGGAATGGTTTTTATGGCTACCGATCCTGTCTCGGCGGCACAAACCAATACCGGAAAATGGATTTATGGTTTTTTGATTGGTCTTTTTGCGGTTCTCTTGAGAGTAATCAACCCCGCCTATCCCGAAGGTATGATGTTGGCTATATTACTGATGAATGCTTTCTCTTCGTTGATTGACTATTATGTCGTGGAAGCAAATATTAAGAAACGACTTAAACGGCTGAAAACAAATAATATATAATTTTTTTCATTTATGAAAAGAATAATACAGATACCGGAAAAAAATCATTTATGCACATTGTTTGCAGTAAATTGGAAGGCTACACATAGAATATCATACTCAGAAATACATAAATAAAAAATAGATTTAGATAAGCGTTTTTTTTAAATATTAAAACACAAAAAGATATGTCAAACAAATATATATTTACGTACGCAACGATAATGATTGTCATCGTGGCAGCATTGTTGTCCACCGCAGCGACAGTACTTAAGCCTTTTCAAGAGGCAAATGCCAGAGCCGCAAAAATGGTGGAAATATTAAAATCTTTCGGTGTGGAATCTTCCCGAGAACAAGCGGATGAGTTGTTTAACCGGTATATCGTGGAGGAAATTGCTATTTCATCCGGAGGAGAGGTCATGAGCCTATACCAAAAAGGAAAGAAGGTGAGAGGTGGCGACACGCGTCCTTTTGAATTGGATATGAAAAAAGAGTTGAAAAAACAGCTTGCTGGCGAACCGGCTACATTTCCTCTTTACAAAGCTCAGAAGGAAGGGAAAATCTTTTATGTTATTCCGCTTTACGGAAAAGGATTATGGGGACCGATATGGGGTTATATTGCTTTGAAGGATGATCTCAAAACGGTCTCGGGTGTCACTTTCGGACACAAAGGTGAGACTCCGGGTCTGGGTGCGGAAATTGAGAAACTTCCATTTCAAGAACAATTTAAAAACAAAGTAATATGGGATGCTAAGGGTAATTTTACTCCGATAGATGTTGTCAAAGGGGGTGTAAATAATTTGGCTGCCGGGCAGCAACTGCATAGCGTTGACGGTATCTCGGGAGGTACTCTCACAAGCAATGGAGTGGATGCTATGTTGGATAATGTATTGAGAATTTATAAAAATTATATTGTAGCATTGCGAAAAAAATAATATGAATAATATGTTTCTATCCTTCGGAAATGCACGGATTATCCCGTTGTTTTGTGTTATGGGAAACAAATAAGAGCATCGCTTCCGGTTGGAGCAAGAGTAGAAAAAGAGAGAAATAAAAAATATATAAATATGAATCAAGAAGCAAATAAGAAAGAAGCGTTATTTTCGGCAAAGAATATGGAGCTGCTACGCAAGCCATTGAACTTGGATAATCCGATCACGGTTCAAGTTTTGGGTATTTGTTCTGCTTTGGCAGTAACGGTAAAACTCGAACCTGCTATCGTAATGTCTATTTCGGTAATTGTCGTGACGGCATTTTCCAATTTGATTATTTCATTATTGAGGAATACGATACCTTCACGTATCCGAATTATCGTTCAGTTGATTGTGATTGCGACTTTGGTGATTTTGGTGGATCAAGTATTGAAAGCCTTTGCCTATGATGTGAGCAAACAGCTTTCGGTCTTTGTAGGCTTGATTATTACAAATTGCATCATTATGGGACGACTGGAAGCCTTTGCGATGGCAAACAAGCCGTGGCCGGCATTTATGGATGGAGTAGGAAATGGATTAGGCTATGGTATCATCTTGATTATCATTGCTTTTTTGCGTGAATTGTTTGGCTCGGGCACATTGACGATTCCGATGGTAGGAGAATTGAGAATCATTCCTCAAGCATTTTATGATATGGGATATGAGAATAACGGAATGATGATTTTGCCACCGATGGCATTGATCACCGTAGGCTTGATAATTTGGATTCAACGATCCAGAAACAGGGTTTTGATAGAAGAGAAATAAAATTAGAACACAGATATAAAAAAATATTATGCAAGATTTACTTAACTTATTCGTAAAATCGATTTTTATTGACAATATGGTGTTTGCATACTTTCTCGGTATGTGTTCCTATATTGCGGTCTCCAAGACCGTCAAGACTTCTGTGGGACTTGGGTTGGCAGTAGTATTTGTATTATTTATTACCGTTCCGGTTGATTTTTTGTTAAACAAATATGTATTGAGTCCGGGAGCCTTATCATGGATTAGTCCAAGTTTCAAGGAGTTGGATTTGAGTTTTTTGAGCTTTATTATGTTTATTGCGGTGATAGCTTCTATGGTTCAATTGGTGGAGATGGTTGTAGAGAAATTTACTCCGGCATTGTATAGTTCGTTGGGGATTTTCTTACCATTGATTGCTGTCAATTGTGCGATTCTCGGAGGTTCACTATTTATGCAAGAGCGCGAATTGGAGACTTTGGCGGAGGCTACTGTCTTTGGATTAGGTTCGGGTTTTGGTTGGTTTTTGGCAATTGTAGTCATTGCTGCTATTCGCGAAAGAATACGCTATTCCAATGTTCCTGCACCGCTTCGCGGGATTGGGATTACATTTATTTTGACCGGTCTATTGGGAATTGCGTTTATGAGTTTTATGGGAATTCAATTATAATTGTAAAAACAAGCTGATTTTTTTTAACATTTAAACTAAGAAATATGATATTATTGGATATAGGTCTCAGCACGATTTTGATGGTGAGCATTGTTGTTTTCCTTCTGATTGTGTTGCTGTTGGTAACGATGCTATTGGTAGCCCGCAAAAAACTCACACCGCAGGGTGATGTCACGATCACTATCAATGGCGACAAGGAGGTGGTCGTGCCGGCAGGAAGCACACTATTATCTACGCTGAGCAATGAGAAAATCTTACTCCCATCGGCTTGTGGTGGTGGTGGGACTTGTGGTATGTGCAGGGTACGGGTCATCGAGGGCGGTGGCACGATATTGCCTACAGAGACTGGATTTTTTACTCGCAAACAGCAATTGGACAACTGGCGCTTGGCTTGTCAAGTAAAAGTAAAAGAAGATATGAAAATCGAAGTCCCTAAAGAGATTTTCGGAATCAAAAAGTGGGAATGTACCGTCAAATCCAATGATAATAAAGCTACATTTATCAAGGAATTTGTGGTTGCTCTACCGGAGGGTGAGAAACTGGATTTCAGATCCGGAGGATATATCCAAATTGATGTGCCGGCGATCACGGTAGATTATTCCAAAGATATTGATATACAAGATGAATATCGCGAGGATTGGAACAAATATAAGATGTGGGATTTGAAGATGGTCAACAAAGAACCTCTCTATCGGGCTTATTCTATGGCGTCGCATCCTGCCGAAAATGATATTATTATGCTAAATATCCGTATTGCTACGCCTCCTTGGGATCGTGCCAAGGGCGCTTTTATGGATGTCAATCCCGGCGTATGTTCTTCCTATATCTTCTCTCGCAAACCCGGAGATAAAGTTACCATCTCGGGTCCCTACGGGGAATTTTTTATCAAAGATACTAAAAATGAAAAAATGTTTATTGGTGGCGGTGCCGGAATGGCTCCTATGCGCTCGCATATTTTTGATTTGTTGAAAACAAAAAAAATAAAAGATATTCCTTTCACCTTCTTTTATGGTGCTCGCAACCCGAGAGAAATGTTTTATGAAGATGAATATCGTGCTTTGGAAAAAGAATTTCCAAATTTTAAATTTACCGTAGGCTATTCGGACAAAGAACCGGAAGGCGCCAATTGGAATGCACCCAATGGTTTTATCCATCAGATCATTTATGATTCATACCTCAGAGAGCACGAAGAACCCGAAGAGATAGAATATTACCTCTGCGGTCCGCCGATGATGATTGCCGCTGTAGTCAAAATGTTGGATGATCTCGGTGTGCCGGATGAAAATGTGATGTTTGATGATTTTGGTAGTTAATAGTTGATTTTTTAACTTGCTGAAATACATAGTAATAGATTTTTATCGTTGTGATTTTTGACAGTTCTCACTGATTTTTTGCAAAGCAAGAAAAAAAATATATTTATCGGATGAACGTGCTCCTCGTGGACAATAAGGATTCTTTTACGTACAATATCGTTGATTATCTCCGGCGTATGCAAGAAATAGATTTTGAGGTGATCGATTCTACAATGTTAGTACTTGATGAAGTGAATAAATATGATAAAATCATAATCTCTCCCGGTCCGGGATTGCCGGAGGATTTTCCCGCTATTTTTGAACTTCTCCACCGTTATCATACTTCAAAACAAATATTGGGAATTTGTCTTGGACATCAGGCTATTGCCCAATATTTCGGAGCTTCGCTCATCAATATTTCTCCTGTTGTTCATGGACAGGGACATCGCTTAAATGTTTTGAAAAGAAATGCTCTTCTGGATGGATTGCCGGAATCGTTTCGCATAGGCTTGTATCATTCGTGGGCTGTAAGTGAACATAAGTTGCCTGCCAAGATAAATATTACAGCGAAAGCTGAAAATGGAATTATCATGGCTATCGACATTCGTGACCTTCCGATATATGGCATCCAATTTCATCCGGAATCCCATATCACCGAATTTGGTTTCGAGATTTTATCCAATTTTATTTTTGGAATATGAGGAAGTTTATAGCACAAGCGAATGAATACGGACGCAAGAAAATTCCTTTTTTCTTTCTTGTGGATTTTGAAATGAAAAAGCCCTATATCTGCAAGCTCTCAGATATGAAGGGTGAGAATATTTATTGGCATATTGATTCCGGTTTTTCTTTTTACAAACAAAATGGCAAAAAGAATATGCGTATCCGTCCGGTCTCAATGCAAAAATATCAACAAGCCTATCAAAATGTTCTTCAAAATATCAATCTCGGAAATACCTATTTGCTAAATCTCACATTTTCGAGCGAACTACAGATTCGGCTTTCATTGCAAGAAATATATCAACAATCGCAAGCACGCTACAGACTGCTATTCAAAGATCAATTTACACTTTTTTCACCGGAATGTTTTGTCAAAACAAAAGACAATTATATCTATTCTTATCCTATGAAAGGTACTATTGACGCAGCTCTTCCACGAGCCAAACAACAGATTCTCAACAATAAAAAAGAGCTATGGGAACATAATACTATCGTTGATTTGATTCGTAACGACCTGTCTATTGTAGCCAAAAATATTGAAATAATACGTTACCGGTTTATCAGTGAGATACATACCAATCAGAAAGATTTATTGCAAGTCAGCTCCGAAATACGGGGAGAGTTGAGTGAAAATTGGCATGGGCGGATTGGAAATATTCTGGCGGACTTGCTCCCGGCAGGTTCGATTAGCGGTGCACCCAAACAAAAAACATTGGAAATAATCAGCGAAGTGGAAGCGGACGAAAGGGGATATTTCACAGGTGTATTTGGTATATTTGATGGCAAAAATCTGGATAGTGCCGTGAATATTCGATTTATTGAAAAAAAAGATGATTCCTTGATTTTCAGAAGTGGAGGAGGAATCACTTCCCACAGCAAAATGCACGAAGAATATCAAGAATTAATAGACAAAATATATGTTCCCTTTATTTGAAACTATTGGTGTACAAGACGGTGTGATAAGCAAATTGGATTTGCATCAGAAGCGAATGCAACTCTCTTATGCACAATATTTTGATGCAAAATGTCCTTTTCAATTGAAAAAATTGATAGTCGTACCGGATGATTTTATCTCTTCTACGGTAAAAATCCGTTTTTTGTACTCCAAAGAAAATTTTGAAATACAATTCTCTCACTATCAAGCAAAAAAAATAAATTCACTTCAATTGGTTTTCAATGATTCGATTGATTATTCCTTGAAATATACCGATCGTTTGATGATAGACACCTTGCTTCGCCAAAAAAGAGATGCCGATGATATTTTGATAATTAAAAACGGATTGATTAGCGATACTTCGATTGCCAATATTATATTTTTTGACGGGAGAAATTGGATTACTCCTGCATCTCCTTTGCTCAAAGGTGTTTGTCGAAGTTTTTTGTTGCAGCATAACAAAATTATAGAAAAAGAGATACATTGGAAGGAGATTTTTACTTTTGAAGGCTTTGCCATGATGAATGCGCTCAATTGTGATTTTCAAAACCGGATACTGCCTGTATCTCGAATCTCCGGTTTATAATCCTTAGGTTCAGGTGGTTTGGCATGCCTCAAGCAAGAAAAGCAAAATGGATGATGCAATAATCGTGTATTCGTTGCCAAAAGGAGATTTAACAATAATTTACAAATCTGCTATTCAAAAAAGATGTAAGTTTGCAGGCTTAAATACATCGAAAGAATGTGGACAATATTTTTGAAAGAAATTAGAGGATTTTTGTATTCGTTTACGGGTTATGTTGTAATAGGGATATTCCTCATTATCAACGGTTTGTTTTTGTGGGTATTTCCGCTTGCCGCTACCAATATTTTGGACTACGGATTTGCCTCACTCGAAAGTTTCTTTATCAATGCTCCTTTGATTTTTTTATTTTTGATTCCTGCAATAAGTATGCGAATGTTTGCCGACGAGAACAAATCGGGCACCATCGAATTTTTGATGACCAAACCGATTCGTGAATGGCAAATTGTTTTGGGGAAATATTTCGCAGGTATTTTTCTTATTTTGGTTGCCTTGATTCCCACGCTGATTTATTATTATTCCGTTTATCATTTGGGTTTACCCGAAGGGAATATTGATACGGGAGAGATGTGGGGTTCATATATTGGTTTGTTTTTTCTTGGTGCCAGTTTTATGGCTATCGGAATTTTTACTTCTTCGCTGACAGACAATCAGATTATTTCGTTTCTGCTTGCGGTATTGGTCATTGGATTTATTTATTTCGGTTTTGAACTGATCTATACCTTGTCACTCTTTGGTCCTATCGATTTGTTTATTCGCGGGCTGGGGATCAATACCCATTACGGTTCGATGAGCAGGGGTGTGATAGATACGCGGGATATTCTTTATTTTATTAGTCTTACCGGACTCTTTTTATTCTTTACAAAAATCTCAATACAAAGTAGAAAATGGTAGAAAAAAAGAAGAATACAAAATTGCAAGCATTGTATCAATTTATCATTTTATTGATGATAATTGCGGCTATCAATATGTTTGGTGCTACGTTTTTCACCCATTTTGACTTGACCTCGGAGAAGCGTTATACACTTTCGCCGGCAAGCAAAGATTTATTGGACAATTTGGATGATGTAGTTTCATTTGAAGTTTTTTTGGATGGTGATTTGCGAAGGGGATTTAAGCGTTTGCGGAGAGAGACACAAGAATTGCTTCAACAATTTAAAGCCTATTCGGGCAATATCGAATATCAATTTATTGATCCGATGCAAAGTGATGATCCCGAAGAACGAAAAAATATCTACGATCGTCTGATAGAACGTGGGTTGCAACCTACCGATGTACAGATGAAAACCAACGACGGTATGCAACGCAAAATCATCTTTCCGGGAATAATCGTAAGCTACAAAGGGCAAGAGATGCCCCTTGAATTGCTCAATACGCAAGTGGCTGCTGCCCCCGAAGAGGTTATCAACAGCTCTATTGAGAACCTTGAATTTATGATTGCCAATACCATTCGCAAATTGAGTGTTCATGACAAACCCGCCGTCGCATTTATTCACGGACACAAGGAGTTAAGCCCATTGAAAACCGGTGACATCTACCAAGCACTCAGGGAATATTACAACGTATATAGAATCCAAATCGACGGACATATCAACAGTCTGGTAGAACGAAAAAAATATGACAGTACCGCCGCCACGGCAATTCAGAAAAAGTATGAAGCAATCATCATTGCCAAACCGGATTCCGCTTTTTCGGAGAAAGACAAATTTATTATTGATCAATATATTATGTATGGTGGCAAAGTCCTTTGGTTGGTAGATGGAGTGAAAACGGATATGGATAGTCTTCAGATAAAAAGCTTTACTTATGCTACGCTTCTGGATATCAATCTGCAAGATATGCTTTTTCAGTATGGTGTGCGTATCAACAACAATCTGGTGTTGGATCTGAGCGCTTTACCCATTCCGGTCAAGACCGGCAAAACCGGCAATGCTCCTAAGATTGAGTTCTTCCCTTGGTATTATTTCCCGATTATTTATCCCAATATTGACCATCCGATCGTGAAAAATCTCAATGCTATCAAAAGCGAATACATCAGTACTATCGATACCGTAGCTGCTGAAAATATTAAAAAAACCATTCTCCTCACTTCTACCAAATATGCCAAGACCGAAAGCACCATCGCTTATATCACTCTTGACAATCTCGGCAAAGAACCCGACAGAAGACTTTTCAGAAAACATGACCTGCCGATGGCGGTATTATTGGAAGGGAAATTTCATTCCTTATTTGACAATCGCGTTCCGAAATCATTGATAGACGATTCGATTATCCGTTTCAAAAAGGAAAGTAGAGATACGAAAATGATCGTAGTGGGAGATGGTGATATTATTAAAAATCAAGTATATAGAAACGCAGACGGAACCTATTCAGCCCTCCCTCTGGGCTATGATAAATATACGAAACAAAATTTTGGAAACC
>CAZLTF010000339.1:0-1799 GCA_964562195.1 uncultured Bacteroidales bacterium
AGGCTTGCTCTGCTGGAAGTTGCACAACTCGCCCGCCTTCGGCAGGCTCAAACAGTACAACTTCCGGCCGCTACGCTTCGCCTAGAATCTGCAAGAAATTGCTCACAGTCGCTACGGACAAAAAATGCAAACCTGCTGCCCAACTAGCCAATATCAGGTCTGATAAATTTTGAAAAAATGGCTTTCTTCCGTTTCTGGTAAAAATTTTAGGGCTAGCCACATTTTTCATTCTTTTTCAAAAATTAAATTATGGTTCTCGAAAATCGCAAGTTATAGCGCATAGCCGGGGATGGTTTAGGGAATTTCCATCAGAGCCTTTAGAATTCTTTTCGTTCGAGTTTCTGGGAATCTTGGCGCTTTTCGCATTAAAGGCCCCCTTGGAAAAATCCCTTAAACCTTTGAATACGAAATAAGCAAATTATTACCGAAACAATAAATAGATGACTCGCTTTTTGTCACCAGTATTAAAAGTGAGGTCTAAATTTTACTGAATCCGCTTTGTTGTCAGGCAGTTGTAATATCAAAACCATGTCTTCTAGCTGCTTTGTCAACTTGCGAGCTTCAAAGTTTGGGATGATAAAGATTATGTTCGTAACGCAGGATAATATCAAGGGGATTTTGTAAGTGTTGATTCTGTGTTCCGTTACATGAATAGACTGGGAATTCCTTGGTAACATCGCACGAGAGCGAATTGGTGCTGCTGATTATACATTCAAAATTACACATTCTCTGATTATCAAAAACATAAGTGAAGTAATAGGTGCCTGGTGTCACTGGATCGGGATCCGGGTGAAAATCCAATGGGTAGATCTTGGAAAAGCGGATTTCACCTTCCGATACTTTAAATGTACACTGGTACATCTTTTTTGAAGGTGCCCGGGCTATTATCCTTATTTTCATTTCATCTTCTCCGGACATAGAGGTGAATCCTGTAAACTTGTGAAAAGCGTCCAATATTAGGCTTGTTAGGTCTTCAGATAACTCGAATCCAAAAAGTATATCATTGTACGGATCAAGATCAGTAGCATAGCTCTGTCTGTAAATATCATAGTGGCTGGGCCTCGGAAGGCCCTCTTGGGCTATCAGATCACAAATTTTTTCTGCTTCTAACCAAGGTGGAAAGGGAAGATTAAAGACCTTGGTTGACTCAAATAAAGTAACATGCCCACCAGGTAATGAATACTTACCTTCCAGTACATCCCAAACAGCAAGTATCCAGTCTCCGGAAGAACTAAGTTCTTTGAAGGGGGCATCATATATCATGTAGTACAAATCTGTTCGTTCACTAATTCTCCCATGAGTGATTTGGATTGCTTCCATGGCAAAGCCATATGCAGCCAGGATGTCTTGAAGATATTGTTCCAAATTGTTACCGTTTGATTCCTTTTGATAAAAATAGGCAGGTAAATTATAGCCCATTGAATATGCGGTTATGAGTTTTTGCCCATTTTCATCATTCCAAATGGCATTTGGGATCCCAAAGTCGTATAAAGCCTCCGAAATGAGCTGCAGGTAATAGGGTTCTAAATTTTTGTTTAACACTCTGATATCCAAATAAAAATCGTCTAATTTTTCCGCCGCTTGGTCAATAGTAGCATTTTCAGACAGTGGTATATGTATTTGTTCTAATGTGTTTTTGATTTCATTTAGGCTTTGTGAGAATTTGGCTAACCATATAATAAGTGCTGAGGAAAGAAAAACTAAGATAAAAAATAGGAGTCCGGAAATTCTAAAATTATGACATAGTTGTCCAGAGGCCGATTTTTCTTTATTTTTCATTAGATCGTCTCTCCCGACTA
>CAZLTF010000340.1:0-4039 GCA_964562195.1 uncultured Bacteroidales bacterium
GAAGATTATTGGGGCGTTTACTTCGACTTCATGGAGAATGTCAAAAAGGCATTTGACAAAGAAAATATTAGTATTCCCTACCCTCAAACGGATGTTCATTTATTCCAAGAAAAGTAAATTAAAAAACAGATAAATTAAAATTAAAAAAAAATTATTATTATGAGGAAAATTACGGTATTATTAGTACTGCTTGCATTTGCTGTGGGCGTACAAGCACAAGACACTACGTATTGGAAAAAAGGTGGTGATTATGCATTAAACTTTTCAGATGTGGCTTTTTCCAATTGGGCAGCAGGAGGCGATAATGCACAAAACATCAACAGTTTTATGAACTTATTTGCTTCATACGCAAAAGATAAGATAGCATGGGACAACACCCTAAACCTATCCTATGGACTATCGGATGTTGCCGGTAAAGGCTACCGGAAAAGTGATGATAAGATAGATTTTTCATCCAAATTCGGATATAAAGCGAATGAGAAGCTATTTTATGCTGCTTTGGGGACTTTCAAATCCCAATTTACCGCAGGATACGAATATACGGATCAAGATAAAAATGTCATATCCAACTTAATGGCACCGGGATATTTCACCTTCGGAATCGGGATTGACTACAAGCCTTCCAAATGCCTTTCTATATACTTCTCTCCTGTTACCAACAAGATGACATTTGTGAATATAGAAGGTCTTCGAACAAAATACGGATTGGAGGCAGACAAATCAACCAGATATGAATTTGGGGGACTCGCAAAAATCGTTTTTCGTAAGGATATTGTCAAAAATGTAACCTTAGAATCGAAATTAGAACTTTTTTCTAATTATTTAAAGAACCCCCAAAATATTGACATTGATTGGCAAAATGCACTCACAATGAAGGTCAATAAATACCTTTCAGCAAGTATCCTAACCCATCTTTTGTATGATGATGACATAGATATCAACGCAGACGCTGATGGCAAACAGGTTGGAATACAGTTTACTAGAACATTCGGAGTAGGTTTTATGTATAAATTTTAAAAAAAAATTAAAAATATCTTTTTTATTAAAAAAAACTTTATACATTTGCAAAAATAAAGACTATTTAAAGAATTCTATTATGAAGAAAATATATTCGACACTTACCGTTTTGATTTTGGCTTTTGTTTTGAGTACCTCCGTAGCTATGGCTGATGTTCCTCCTCCTCCGGGTGGAAGTGGTGGAAGTGGTCCTGGTGGTTCGGATCTCCCTGTTGGTGCACCCATCGACGGCGGATTGACTTTGCTTCTCGTTTTGGGCGCAGCCTACGGAAGTAAAAAAGTTTTCGGTAAACAAGAAAATTAATTTTACCTTTCAATAAAAAAGGTACTACTCACAGGAGTAGTACCTTTTTTGTGCTTAAGTATGGTTTGCCGAAAAATTATCAAACACGTGAAAGAAAATAAATTACGTAATAATAAATGAGTCTTGTCAAAAAAAACAGCAAATCCAAAAGACAAAGACACTTCTGTGATTTTCAGCAGACACTAAGTACTATATATTATTCCACAGCCCGGTGCTTGAATCCGAATAAGCGTTGATTTTTGATTTTCTGAGCAATGTCTCCCGGCAATTTCTCTTCCCACCCGTCTTTATTATCGGTTATTTGTTGAAACACCTCTTTGGCATTGATAGTCAACAAGTTCTCATCATAATCCTCAATATCAATAATCTTACCGGAATGTTTGAAATAGTTAAATAGCTCTTTCAATTCGGGAATTATTGTCAAATTATTACTTGTGATAATTTTATTGTTTTCATCGTCCAAACTCGGATAAATATAGAGCGTCATATTTCGTTTAAAAAGTTTTCCGAAAGCTTCCATGATTCCCCCGTTCAGTTCCTCATAATATTGCTTGTCAAAAATCTTTTCCAGATCGTGAACCCCCATCGCAAAAACAATTTCCTCTTTCGTATATTTTGAGAAATACTCAGCCAGTCTAAAATACTCTTGATAATTGGTGAGCATCACATTTTTCCCCAGTGAGGAGATCAACTCGACCCGATCAATAAAATCCCTTTCATTGATTCCTCCTTCCGCCAGGAGATTGGATAAGGAAATTTCAAAAACACTTTCCGAATTATCATTTTCTATGCCCTCTTTTTTGAGAAAGCGTTGTTTTGATCTTTCAAAAATATCCACATTCACTTTTGTTACCGGACGGAAACTACCCCGCAGGGCTAAAATATTTTTTTTATACAATTCTTTTCCCGGAAGGAGATTGCGACCGTGCGGGTCAAACATAACTGCATTGGTCATACCGTTTTTTACCAATTGCAGACTCATCAATCGATTGTCCACATACATAAATCGTTTTCCCGAGAAATTGATCACATCAATCTCAATTTGATCTTTTTCAATATTATCATACAAAGACAATAATAGTTCTCTCGGATTATTGTGATAATAAAAAGCTCCATATATCAGATTTACCCCCATTTTCCCAAGCACTTGTTGCTGCAAATGGCTTGAATTGTCCATAAACCTTACATGCAAAACAATCTCATTATAGCTTTCCATAGGGTCTAACTGAAAACGTATTCCCATCCAACCGTGTCCTTTGAATTTTTTAGCAAAGTCGATAGTCGTAACCGTATTTGCATAGCCAAAAAACAACTTATCCGGATGTTTTTCTCTACTCAACAGCTTTTCAAGATGTTCGGACTCGTGCTTCAACATCTTGTGAAGACGGGTATCGGTGACATAGCGTCCGCTCTCTTCCCTCCCGTAAATAGCATCGGAAAAATCTTTGTCATAAGCACTCATCGCCTTGGCAATAGTACCCGAAGAAGCACCGGCTTGAAAAAAATGTCTTACGGTCTCTTGTCCGGCACCAATCTCAGCAAACGAACCATAAATATATTTATTGAGATTTATTCGTAGAGCTTTCTGCAAGGTTGTCGGAGCGTTTTTTATATCTGTATCTCCTTTTGTAACTATAGACATATTCTTAATATTAAAACAACATTTGTTAACAGCAATGCCGTACAATAAAAAACAGTAATATTTAGAAGTTGTTCAATCGGTACTCATCGCGAAAAACTTCCTACAAATCCACATTTCGCATCGGGGAAAGAATGTTTCGCAATCTATTGTCCTCCGCTTCGAGTATAAGGCACGATATCTTGGGAACAAAATAATGATTCTTGAAATTTGAAATACCCGACAATCCCAATCATAGCCGCATTGTCAGTAGTAAACTGAAATTCAGGAATATATGTATTCCATTTTTCTTTTTTGCCCATCGCAATCAGTGCTTCTCTCAGTCCCGAATTTGCGGAGACACCACCGGCAATAGCGATCTCTTTTATTCCGGTCTGACGGGAAGCTTTTCTCAACTTGGAAAGCAAAACAGAGACAATCGTAGATTGAATGGAAGCGGACAAATCTTCTTTATTCTCTTCGATAAAATCCGGATTCACTTTCAAAGCATCACGCACCAAGTACAAAAATGAGGTCTTCAATCCACTGAAGCTAAAGTTTAGACCCTTAATCTTGGGATGCGGGAAAGGAAAGGCATCTTTATTTCCCGATTTAGCAAGGCGATCTATTACCGGTCCTCCCGGATAAGGCAATCCCATTATTTTGGCAGCCTTATCAAATGCCTCTCCTGCTGCATCATCAATCGTAGAACCGATAATCTCATAACGCATCGGTGCATCCATACGAACAATTTGCGTATGTCCACCCGAAACAGTCAAACACAGAAACGGAAAGCGGGGTGTTTTTTTGCGATTCCCCTTTTGTTGAACAAAATGAGCCAATATATGAGCCTGCAAATGATCTACTTCGATCATCGGGATATCCAATCCCAAAGCCAATGACTTGGCAAAACTTACACCTACCAACAAAGAACCTAACAAGCCCGGTCCTCTCGTGAAAGCTATCGCACTTAACTCCTCCTTGCCAATAGCCGCTTCTTTGAGTGCCGCATCAACAACCGGAATAATGCTCTCTTGATGTGCCCTGGATGCCAACTCAGGGACAACACCGCCATATTTCTTATGAACAGCCTGATTTGC
>CAZLTF010000341.1:0-5864 GCA_964562195.1 uncultured Bacteroidales bacterium
TGAAGAGATTACGACTTCTACACCGGAAAAAAGTTTGTTAGCTCCTGCTAAAAGAACCGGTGGTAGAAATAACGAAGGGAAAATGACTACCCGCTACAAAGGTGGTGGTCACAAAAGAAAATATAGAATCATTGATTTTAAGAGAGACAAAGAGGGAATCCCCGCTACAGTCAAATCTGTAGAATATGATCCCAATAGAACTGCCCGTATCGCTCTCTTGCATTACGCCGATGGTGAAAAAACCTATATTATCGCCCCCAAAGGTATCAAGGTAGGACAAAAAGTAATATCCGGAAAAGGTGTAGCTCCTGATCTCGGAAATTGCCTTTACCTTAGCGAAATTCCTTTCGGTACGGTAATTCATAATATTGAGCTTCGCCCCGGACAAGGTGCAAAAATGACTCGTAGTGCCGGTTCTTCTGCACAATTGATCGCAAGAGATGGAAAATATGCAGTAATAAAATTGCCTTCCGGCGAAACACGAATGATTTTACAAACCTGTCGCGCTACGATTGGTATCGTTTCCAATCCCGACCATAGTCTCGAAGTCTCCGGAAAAGCCGGTCGCTCTCGTTGGTTGGGTCGTCGTCCCAGAGTACGTGGTGTCGTTATGAATCCTGTTGATCACCCCATGGGTGGTGGTGAAGGCCGTTCTTCAGGTGGTCACCCAAGATCAAGAAAAGGACTTCCTGCAAAAGGTTTTAAAACACGTGCTAAAAAGAAGGAATCGAATAGATATATCATTGAAAGAAGGAAAAAATAATTATTATGGCAAGATCACTTAAAAAAGGACCGTACGTACATTTTAAATTAGAAAAAAAGGTACTTGCTAACGTCGAAGCAAACAAAAAGACCGTTATAAAAACTTGGTCCAGAGCTTCGATGATTACACCGGATTTCGTAGGGCAAACTATTGCTGTTCATAATGGGAAAAAATTTATCCCCGTATATGTTACTGAAAATATGGTAGGCCATAAATTAGGAGAATTCTCACCCACTCGTACTTATAGAGGACATAGTAGTGGTAAAAAAGATAGAAAATAAGTTTTTTATTTAATATAGATTTGAAATGAGTAATAGAAAACAGATCAGTGCTGAAAAAAGAAAGGAAGCTTTAAAGAAAGTTGCCTTTGCTAAGCTAAATCGCTATATGGGATCACCCCGTAAAGCGCGTCTTGTTGCCGACTTGGTGAGAGGAATGGACGTAGAGTATGCTCTGCACGTATTGAAACATACTCCCAACAAAACCGCTGAACCAATCTATAAGTTGTTGCTCTCGGCAATGGCAAATTGGGAAGCTAAGAATGAGGGAAAAAGAATTGACGAAACATCCCTGTACATAAAAGAAATTTTTGTGAACGGTGGAAGAATGTTAAAAAGAATTCAACCCGCTCCACAAGGTAGAGCACACCGGATTCGTAAACGTTCGAGTCATATTACCTTGATAGTTGATGAAAAAGAATAATATTTAAGAATCTGAAATATATTTGATTAATGGGACAAAAAACAAATCCAATTGGTTTAAGACTAGGAATCACCCGTGGTTGGGACTCCGTATGGTATGGAGGTAATAATTATGGTGATAAGATTCTTGAAGATAGTAAAATTCGTAAATATTTGAATGCCCGTCTTGCCAAAGCCGGTATCGCAAAAATTATTATCGAACGTACATTGAAACTTATCACGGTTTCTATTTATGCTGCCCGTCCGGGTATCATCATTGGAAAAGCCGGTAGTGAAGTTGATAAACTAAAACAAGAATTAAAAGGTGTTACTGACAAAGAAATCCAGATTAACATCAATGAAATAAAAAGACCTGAGCTGGATGCCACCATCGTTGCTAATACGATCGCCCGTCAGATCGAAGGAAGAATCTCTTTCCGCCGTGCCATTCGTACCGCCATTACCGGTACTATGAGAGTAGGTGCAGAAGGTATCAAAGTTCAAATCTCCGGTAGAATCGGCGGCGCCGAAATGGCTCGTAGCGAAATCTACAAAGACGGACGTGTACCTTTGCATACTTTGCGTGCCAATATCGATTATGCACTCGTTGAAGCGCATACTACCTACGGACGCATTGGAATCAAAGTATGGATTTTCAAAGGTCTGGTTTATGGTAAATTTGATCCTACCATTGAACATAAAGAAAAAAGAGACAATAAAAAATCTTTCCGCAAAGGTGGAAGAAGAAGATAATTTGAATATTAAAAAATTAGCATAATGTTACAACCCAAAAAGGTAAAATATAGGAAACAGCAAAAGGGAAGAATGAAAGGAAATGCCCAACGCGGTCATCAAATTGCTTTCGGTTCTTTCGCTCTAAAAACCTTGGAAAAAAGTTTCATTACAGGAAGACAAATTGAAGCCGCTCGTCAGGCTGCTACCCGTTATATGAAAAGACAAGGACAATTATGGATTATGATCTTTCCTGATAAACCCCTCACGAAAAAACCCGCAGAGGTAAGAATGGGTAAAGGAAAAGGTGCTCCCGAACTTTTTGTGGCAAGAGTAACTCCGGGTCGAATTTTGTTTGAATTGGACGGTGTCTCCGAAGCAGTTGCAAAAGAAGCACTTCGTCTGGCAGCTCAAAAATTGCCAGTCAAAACAAAATTAGTGGTTAGAAGAGATTATGTTGAAATCTAAATCTAAGTAGTATGAAAAACGAAGTTATCAGAGAACTATCAATTCCCGAGTTAAATGAAAAACTAATGTCTGCAAAAGAGCAATTCGTTAGCATTCGACTCAACAATGCGATCTCTCCTATTGAGAATAATAATCAAATGAGAAATTTGAAAAAAGACATAGCTCGTATTAAGACTGAGTTAAGAAGAAGAGAACTTGAAGAACAAAAAAGTTAATATAATGACATCCAGAAATTTAAGAAAAGAAAGAGTAGGTCTGGTAGTTAGCAACAAGATGGATAAGTCTATCGTTGTGAAAGTTGAAAGACGTGTGAAACATCTTATCTACGGAAAATTTGTTACACGTACTACCAAGTTTATTGCTCATGATGAGAAAAATGATTGTAATATCGGAGATACCGTTAGAATCACCGAAACAAGACCCCTGAGCAAAAGAAAGAACTGGAGATTAGTAGAAATCATTGAAAGAGTTAAATAGTTATGATACAACAAGAATCAAGAGTAAAAATAGCCGATAACAGTGGAGCCAAAGAGGCTCTCGTTATTCGTGTGCTTGGTGGTACCAAAAGACGATATGCAAGTATTGGAGATACGGTTGTAGTAACTATCAAGAGCGCTATCCCTAGTGGTAATATCAAAAAAGGAACTGTTACAAAAGGAGTTGTCGTCAGAACCAAAAAAGAAAAAAGAAGAACGGATGGATCGTATATCCGTTTTGACGATAATGCCATCGTTTTGCTTAATACGGCAGGTGAAATGATCGGTACTCGTATTTTTGGTCCCGTTGCCAGAGAACTTCGCGAATTGGATTATATGAAGATTGTTTCACTTGCACCCGAAGTGCTTTAAATTATAATATTATGCGAAAAAAGATTCACATAAAGAAAAATGATACGGTTATTGTTTTGACCGGTAATGATAAAGGAAAAAAGGGTCGTGTTTTAGAAGTGAACTATGATTCATATAGAGCTATTGTAGAAGGAATAAATATTATTTCCAAACATACAAAACCAAATGCTCAATACCCTGATGGTGGTATTATCAAAAAAGAAGCACCCATTCATATCTCAAATCTTATGCTCGTCGATAATTCCGGTAAACCCACCAGAGTAGGTCGTAAGATAGATGAAAAATCAGGTAAATTGGTTCGCTATTCAATTAAAAGTAAGGAGGTAATTAAGTAATGAAATATACACCGAGATTAGAAAAAAAATATCAAGAAGAAGTCGTCCCCGCTTTGATCAAAAAGTTTAATTATACTTCTTCTATGCAAGTGCCTCGAATCGTAAAGATTGCCTTAAATCAAGGTATTGGCGCTGCTATTGCTGATAAAAAATTGATAGACAACGGAGTCAGTGAAATGACTAAAATCGCCGGTCAAAAAGCGGTGCCTACTGTCTCCAAGAAGGATATTTCCAATTTCAAATTGAGAAAAAAAATGCCTATAGGTGTTCGAGTCACCCTTAGAAGAAATAATATGTGGGAATTTTTTGATAGATTGCTTTCTATCTCTTTGCCACGTGTTAGAGATTTTCAAGGTATTAGCGAAAAAGGCTTCGACGGAAGAGGAAACTATTCATTCGGTATTACCGAACAAATAATTTTCACGGAAATAGAAATAGATAAAGTATCTCACATCAATGGTATGGACATCACTATTGTCACTACCGCTAATACCGATGAAGAGGCTTTCGCTCTATTAAAAGAATTTGGTTTTCCTTTTAAAAACAAAAATAAGTAAGAAATTATGGCTAAAGAATCAATGAAAGCCCGTGAGGTGAAAAGACGTAAGATGGTTGCAAAGTATGCCAAAAAGCGCGCCGAATTGCTTGCAAATGGTGATTATGAAGCTTTGCAAAGAATTCCTAAAAATGCTTCACCTGTTCGTTTGCACAATAGATGTAGTATGTCCGGAAGACCCAAAGGCTATATTCGTCAGTTTGGAATTTCACGTATAGAATTTAGACAATTAGCACTTCAAGGTTTGATACCGGGAGTAAAAAAAGCGAGTTGGTAATAACAAGAAATAGTAAAATTATGCATACAGATCCAATTGCAGATTATTTGACAAGAGTAAGGAATGCCGTTCAAGCAAGACATAGAGTGGTTGAAATTCCTGCATCTAATATGAAAAAGAATATTACGAAAATTTTATTTGAGCAAGGTTATATCTTGAGCTATAAATTTGAGGATGATAAAAGAGTGATCAAAATTGCTTTGAAATATGATCCCAAAACAAAACTGTCTGCTATTACCACTTTGAAACGTGTTAGTACTCCGGGCTTGCGTAGATATGCCGGCGCCAACGATATGCCTCGCGTATTGAATGGACTCGGAATCGCTATCGTTTCTACTTCCCAAGGTGTTATGACAGGTAAGGAAGCCAAAAGAAAAAATATTGGTGGTGAAGTACTTTGTTTTATAAGTTAAAAGAATTAATGATATGTCAAGGATAGGAAAATTACCCATAAATATACCCGCCGGAGTGGAAGTAAAGCTCTCGGAGGATAATGTTGTCACCGTAAAAGGAAAATTAGGCGAACTTACACAAAAAGTGGATAAAGCAATCACGATTGAAATCAACGAATCGGAAATTATTGTTAAACGCTCCACAGATGCGCCTGATCATCGTTCCAAACACGGTCTTTATCGCTCATTGATTTCAAATATGGTACAAGGTGTCTCCGAAGGTTTCACCATTGTTCAAGAAGTAGTAGGTGTCGGTTATAAAGCGGAAAGTAAAGGACAGATTTTAGAATTAGCATTGGGTTTCTCCCATAATATTCTATTTGAAATCCCCCCCGAAGTGAAAGTGGATGCGGTAACTGAAAAAAGAAAAAATCCGATTATTACTTTAACATCTTACGATAAACAATTGCTTGGACAAGTCGCTGCCAAAATCCGCGCCCTCAGACCACCTGAACCTTACAAAGGAAAGGGAATCAAATTCAAAGGCGAAGAATTGCGTAAGAAAACCGGTAAAACCGCTGAATAATAATTGAATATTAAATACTATTGTAATGGCTAGTAAAAAGGAAATATATAAAAGAAAAAAAGTCAAAATGCGTATTCGCAAGACCGTAAACGGTACTGCAACAAGACCCCGTTTGACTGTATTCAGAAGTAATAAAGAAATGTATGCCCAGCTGGTTGATGATGTAGCTGGAAAAACTTTATTCGCCGCCTCTTCTTTAGCAAAAGATTTTGGTGATGATAAAATGA
>CAZLTF010000342.1:0-2072 GCA_964562195.1 uncultured Bacteroidales bacterium
GTCCGGGAGGAAGTGATTTGCCTGTTGGAGCACCCGTTAACAATGGTATCGGGTTATTATTGCTTCTCGGGTTGGCTTATGGAGTTTTTCGTATTATTAAAATCGCAAATGAGATTCAAACGGAAAAATAATTATAAACCGTCTCCACATTCTCCCAAGAATATGATAGTAATTAGTGTATACTCATGGAGGCGGTTTTTTAAAAAATAAATATGAAGCATTTAATATTGTACGCATCACTCTTTTTATCATTATTTGCATACCCCCAAGTTGCAATCAATGAGGATGCCAGCGATCCTGATGAATCGGCGATACTGGATATCAAATCCAAACACATGGGTTTATTGGTACCAAGAATGAATTTTGCAGAAATGTATCGTGTTGAGAATCCCGCAACAGGATTGCTGATATTTAATACTTCCGCTAATGCATTTTATTTTTTTGATGGAAAAGAATGGAAAAACATTCTTCACAAAGAGGATGACAAATTGCAAATTATGAATATCAAAAAAATAATGCACCTAAGTCCTAACAAAGCCCCCGAAACCCCAAAAGAAGGAGACGTGTATATGGATGAAGATACGCATAAGCTGCGCTGTTGGAACGGGACGGAGTGGAAAGATTTCTGGTAAACAAAAGCCTTCCGGCAGGGTGCGAAGCTTGATGAATGATGAATAAAATGATAATAAAATTAATGAATAAAAACAAAAAATATGGAAAGATGAAAAAAACAAATCTAATTTTAGTAGCATTACTTCTGCTCGGTTTCACCACCTTCGCACAAGGCTGGGGAAAGGGGATGAAAGTATATGCAGGTACCACCCTGACCGAAGATAGTGGTACCACGATCAACATCACCGGAGGTGCCGGCTGGACACTTCTGTTAGAGGATGACCTCACCCATAGTCCATCCGCAAAATTCTCCGGCAATGTTGTCGTTGATGCAGGTTCGGATAGTGTGCGGGTGCAGCAATACTTGACGCGAGATCAGTGGCATTATGTAGCTCCTATGGTAAGCCCGTCTGAGTATCATGATTATTGGTGGATTTATATGTATAAATTTAATGAAAATGATCGTACTTGGACTAATATCTTTAATGATAATAGTCAGGGTTGGGATATGGGGGTTGGCTATGCAGCATACAGCCCATCTAATGGTGGCATCTGGCCAATACATGGAGATTCTGTTGAAAATCATGGATTACCACTCAATGCCTCTATTGATAATTTGGCTTTATCATACTCTTATAGTGGTACATCCGCACAAAAGGGTTGGAATCTAGTGGGAAACCCCTTCACCATCTCTTTGGACTGGAACGGTCATGCAGACTGGGATCTTCAAAATGTCGAATCTACCATCCAAACGTGGAATCACGATGTTGTGGGCTATGGTACTTATAACTGGAATACAGGCATAGGCACCAATGGAATGGATAATGTAATCGCAACCGGACAAAGTTTCTTTGTACATGCTACCGCAAGCGGGGCAAGACTTGATTTGCCGGCATCACAACGTATCCATCGTCCCAATGTTGAGATTTTAAAAGAAGCAAAAACCGATCCCGAAAATCTGCTACGCATTATTGCAAGCAAAGACGGAAAACAGAATGAAATACTTATCGCTTTTGACAAAAAAACCACAGAGGGATTTGACCCGATGTATGATGCCTGTTATCTTGCTTCAAGCGGATCAATAGCCGATCTTTACGTCACGGAAGGCGATGAGATTTATGCTCAATATTGGAGTCCAAGCATCGAAAACCACGAAATCATTCCTGTCAATTTTGAAGCTCACAGCAACGGAAACTTTGTATTAAGCTTTGCTAATACCGAAGGTTTTGACAGCGCTATCCCAATCTGGTTGGAAGATAAGAAAAACAATGAATGGCAAAATCTAAGAGAAAACAATCAATATGCTTTCGCAGCAACAACAGAAGATGACTTTGCCAGATTCAATGTACATTTTGCAACTCCTAATGATGTGGAAGAAGGAGTAAACAATACTTCTAACATCTACGCTTATGAGAAAACCGTGAATATTTTTGTTTCAGAAAAAAACTTCTCCGGTACAG
>CAZLTF010000343.1:0-6457 GCA_964562195.1 uncultured Bacteroidales bacterium
ATCCAAAGCCCTCCCAGACAGAAGAAAGCAAAGAGATATCCAATGCTTTCATAAAAGCGGTCATCTCTTTTACAAACCCCAGAAAAATGACTTTCTCTTCCAAGCCTTTTTGTTTTACAAGTTTTTCCAATTCACTACGCATAGGTCCCTCACCCGCGATGTAGAGTTTGAAATTGATATTTTGTTGATGCAGATAGTCCGCTACTTCTATCAGATAGCGGTGTCCTTTTTGCTCTACGAGTCTGCCGGCGTTTCCCAGTATTATTTCTCCTTTTTGGGCTTTTAACTTTGCTAATGCTTGTATTGCTTCAAAGTCTGTAATATCAATGCCGTGATAGATAACTTTTGTCTTTTTTTCAAGTTTTTGAATGTTAAAACCGGATAAAGTCGTTTTTTTGGTTTCGTAAGAGTTGGGGACAAGGTGGGTGATGACTTTTTCAAAAAGGTAGGTGTTCAGGATATTATTCTTGATAGGAACTGCCAGTCCTCGCAGGTAAACGATTTTGTTGACTGCTGAGAGGTGGGCGGCAATACCACTGGTTTTGAGGTCGGGAGAATTGGAAATAATAATCGTATCAATGTTTTCTTTTCTATAAAACTTCCGGAGTGCAATGTATTTCAAGGGATTCAGGAAGGAAAGATTGCCGAGATGTATCAGAAAAGTTTTGAGTCCGTGTGTTTGACATTTTTTGTGCAAAGGACTATTTTTGCTTGTTATCACAAACACATTATGCCCCAATTCCTGAAATTTCAGAGCATATTCAAAATGAAGCTTTTCTCCACCTCCCCAGAATCTTTTTGTGTTTACAAATGCTACATTCATCGTTTTATTTCTTTGTTTGTTTTGAAATGTGCCGGTTGTTGGGAATGTATATTTCCGGATTGGGAATTTGATTTGCTATTTTTCAATTGATGCAATTTGACATATCTAAGGAAGGTAAAATGGGCGGAATTGATCGCAATTATCAAACCGTAATATCCGTCTAAGAATCCTAACTTGAAAAAATACAATAAAAAGAATTTGATGAGAGGAAGACTTATGATTTTTAGAATTCCGGAGGATTTTCCCGCTTCAAAATCCAGTTTTGCTTTCATATCCGAGAATGTATTGACCTGTGCAATATGCTGATTGACAGAGGAAAAAGAATAATGAAGCAGATCAGCATTTAGATGTTTTTGGCTTGTCTCTTTCTCTGTTTCTATGATTTCGTGCAGGTTGTTGCCACTCCATTTTGCCTTGTTTTTTCGCCAAAGGCGTATTTTGCGATCCGGATACCATCCCCCGTGTCGTATGGCTTTGCCACAAAAAAAGTTGAGCCGGTTGAAACTATAAATGTCAAATTCAAAATCATTTTCTTTTTCCTTCTTTATCGCCTCTTTCAATGCACTACTCAATACCTCATCGGCATCCAGCGAAAGGATGTAATCATATCTCGCTTGTGAGTTTGCAAAATTCTTTTGATCACGATAACCTTCAAATTTTTTTTGCAAAAACCTTGCATTATAGGACGTGCAAATATCACGGGTTTTGTCTGTCGAGAAAGAATCCACGACCAAAATTTCATCTGCAATATCTTGCACCGATGCCAAACATTTTGAGATGTTTTTTTCTTCGTTGAAAGTGATGATGACTACGGACAATTTTTTCATAATGCTCAGACTAAGGATTGGTAAATATGCATTAATTTCGAGGCAATAGCTTCGCCGCGAAACAACATTTTTCGTTCTCTTCCTTTTTGTATTAATGTGTTTCTTTTCTCCAAATCATGAAGTAGAACATTGATTTTCTCTCCCAGATCAGTTGGATTGTTGTTTTCAAAAATCATAGCAGCCTCTCCGGCGACTTCCCTAAAAACCGGAATATCGCTCACGATCACCGGCGTATCCGAATTGAAAGCTTCGATTATTGGTATGCCAAAACCTTCAAACACAGATGGATATATAAATAAATCTGCTCCTTGATAGAGTACCGGCAAATCTTCAAAACCCACATTATCCAAAATAAAAACTTGTTTTTGCAAATTATGTTGTGCGATATATTTCTCAATTTTTGAGGTATATGCTGTTTTTCGCCCGATGATTGCCAGCGGAAAATCAATTTTGGATTGATGCATTGCTTTGACGATAAGAAGTGCATTTTTTCGTTCTTCGATAGTTCCTACATTAAGAATATATCGCTTGGGCAAATGGTATTTTTCGCGAACGGATTTTTGTTGTATTTCAGGATATTCGGGATAAAAAATGGCATTGCAACCTTGATAAACGATGTCGATTTTTTCGGGTTTTACTTTGTAAAAACGGATAATATCATCTTTGGTTTGTTGGCTGATAGCAATGATTTTATCTGCTTCTTGGCAAGCTTTTTTGGTTTTCCAATGATATATTTTCCGGTCTATAAACTTATAAAGGTGCGGAAAATGCAAGTAAATCATATCATGAATTGTCAGCACGGATTTGACCGGAGATTTACGTATTCCGATTGGCAACTCGGCACTCAATCCGTGATAAATATCCA
The DNA here is from genome assembly GCA_964562195.1 of uncultured Bacteroidales bacterium. GTDB lineage: Bacteria > Bacteroidota > Bacteroidia > Bacteroidales > S143-32 > S143-32. The sequence continues at coordinate 2,516 of CAZLTF010000343.1, forward strand.
GTGTTTGAAATGCCGGCTCATGCAATATCGCTTTGCTTCTCCAATAAGCCGCTTTGCGACCATTGAAATCTCCCTGTGGATGAATGACTTGCGTATTGTCTTGAAAATGAAAATTGATTTTGCCGGGGCGGTCTGCTGCAAAAAGATAATATTCTTCTTGCGGAAAATATTCTTGCAAATAAGCAATCATATTGCGGCTATAGTTGCCTAAACCACTATGATTGTAAAAAAACCTTTTGGCATCAAATCCAATTTTCATAAGAAGAATATTGAGTTATTCAAGGGGTGTATTGCTGCGCATTTTAGCTTCCCTGTCCAGCATAAAAAGTCCCGTTCCTTTTCCTTCGATCAGTCGAAGCTGTCCCAAGAGTTCTTCTACACTCGATTCTTCTTCTACCTGTTCGTCAATAAACCACTGCAAGAAGTTGACCGTCGCATGGTCACGCTCTTCGATGGCAAGATTTACCAGAAAATTGATCCTTGCCGTGACGCTTTGTTCGTGACTCAGGGTGTGTTCAAAAATTTCTACCACATTCTCCCATTGATGTTGCGGAGCAGAGATTGGCTCTAACAAAATCCTCCCTCCCCGCTCAATAACATAATCATACATTTTCATAGCATGCATTTGCTCTTCTTCGTATTGCAGACGCATCCAATGTGCAAAACCATTGAGGTTGATATCGCTTAGATAAGATGACATTGAGAGATACAAATAGGCTGACTCAAGCTCCAAACGGATTTGCTTGTTTATCTCCTTTTCTATTTTTGTATTTAACATAATTCGAGTTTTTATATTTATGCAAAGATATAAATAAAGTGCGTTTGTCAAATTATTAATTTGATAAGAAGCTACAAACCTAAGCAAGATTGAAGATAAGCAAAAAAACATATCCGTTCACGATGGGCATCAAACAAGACAAATATTTCCGGAGCAGGGTCTGCTGAAAATCACGGAAATGCCTACATTTTTTTATTTGTGAGATAATGTTGTATATAAATCAAGTAAAAAAAGAGAGGTGCTTCTGCGAAACGAAAACACCTTCTTTGACTGGACTCATTATTGATATTTTTGCGTAATTCATTCTCTTTCACGTATTTGAGAATTTTTTAGTAGACTCCATAGTAGGCATTATGCCTCCGGTTTATTGGTATATACCGGCTTAGCTTCGCTACAATACCGTATTTGCAAGACGAAGCCCGATTTAATATCTATAATGTTCGGGTTTGTAAGGTCCTTCGACGGCTACACCCAAATAGTCTGCTTGCTCTTGCGTCAGTCGTGTGAGTTTCACACCGATTTTGTCCAGATGCAAACGAGCCACCTCTTCATCCAAGATTTTTGGCAAACGGAAGACCCCCAATTCGTAGTCTTTTTCCCATAATTCGATTTGAGCCAAAGTCTGATTGGTAAATGAAGTACTCATAACGAATGAGGGATGTCCGGTGGCATTGCCGAGATTGACCAGACGTCCGTCGGAGAGCAAGAAAATCTCATGACCATCCGGAAAATGATATTTATCCACTTGGGGTTTGATGTTTATTTTTTGAATACCTTCCAGATTTTTCAATGCATCTACTTGAATTTCATTGTCAAAATGACCGATATTGCAAACGATAGCCTGATCTTTCATTTGCTTCATATGCTCCAAGGTGATGATGTCTTTGTTTCCTGTAGTAGTGACAAAAATATTACCTTCTTTGAGAGCCTCTTCCATAGTAGTAACTTCAAAACCCTCCATAGCGGCTTGCAAAGCATTGATCGGATCTATTTCGGTCACAATCACTCTCGCCCCATAACCGCGCATAGATTGTGCACTTCCTTTGCCCACATCACCATATCCGGCTACAACTACCACCTTTCCGGCAATCATCACATCCGTTCCACGTTTGATGCCATCAGCCAGAGATTCACGACAACCGTAGTAATTGTCAAATTTGGATTTTGTCACCGAATCGTTGACATTGATAGCAGGAAATCTTAATCTTCCTTCTTCATACATTTGATACAAGCGATGGACTCCTGTAGTAGTCTCTTCGGAAACACCCCGTGTATTTTTGATTATTTGAGTCCATTTGTCGGGGGTTGCTTCATAGACTTTACGAAGTTGACCGAAGAGGGCAATTTCTTCTTCTACTTCTTTTTTCTCATCCAATAAAGCCGGATTTTTCTCAATTTCCGCTCCGAGATGCACCAAGAGGGTAGCATCACCACCATCATCGACAATCAAGTCGGGACCACTGCCGTCGGGATAGGTCAAAGCTTGATTGGTAGCCCACCAATATTCTTCCAGTGTCTCACCTTTCCACGCAAAAACCGGAACTCCTGTTGCCGCAATAGCCGCCGCTGCATGATCTTGTGTCGAATAGATATTGCAACTTGCCCAGCGTACATCAGCTCCCAATTCTACCAAAGTCTCAATCAAAACCGCCGTCTGTATCGTCATATGCAAAGACCCCATAATCTTGGCTCCTTTCAATGGCTTCGTTTTCCCATATTTCTTCCTCAATGCCATCAAACCCGGCATCTCTTTTTCCGCAATAACAATCTCTTTTCTGCCATATTCCGCTAAGGACAAATCTGCTATTTTATAATCTTTTACTGTCATATTACTATATTGTTTTAAAAAAGGAGTGCAAAATAAATATTTTTTTTAATACCAAAAACATATTTACAGTGAAAATGTTTTACTTTTGCAGAATAATATTTGATAAGAGTATGGCATATTTATTTACATCGGAATCAGTTTCCGAAGGACATCCCGACAAAGTATCCGATCAGATTTCGGATGCAATTTTGGATCATCTGATTGCGTTTGATCCGGATTCCAAAGTAGCGGTAGAGACCTTAGTCACTACAGGGCAAGTAGTCGTAGCGGGAGAGGTGAAAACAAAAACCTATGTTGACATTCAGGAGATTGCGCGCAAAGTGATTAATAATATCGGTTACAACAAAAGTGAGTACCGTTTTGATGGTAATTCGTGTGGTGTTTTGAATGCCATTCACGAACAATCGCCGGATATCAATCAAGGAGTGGTACGTGAAAATAAATATGATCAAGGTGCCGGAGATCAAGGGATGATGTTTGGTTATGCCAACAATGAAACGGAAGATTATATGCCTTTGCCTTTGCAGCTTTCACATATGTTGTTGCAAGATCTGAGTGCTATCCGCAAAGAGGGAAAAGTGATGAAGTATCTCCGTCCGGATTCCAAATCGCAAGTTACAATCGAATATGGTGATGACAACAAACCTTTGCGTATAAATACGATCGTAGTTTCTACCCAGCATGATGAGTTTGATGAAGACGAGGCGATGTTGGAAAAAATCAAACAAGATGTATGGGATATTTTGATTCCTCGTACAATGGCACGCTTGCCAAAACAAATTCAAGATTTATTCAATCACGATTATATTTTGCATGTTAATCCTACCGGAAAGTTTGTTATTGGAGGTCCTCACGGAGACACCGGACTGACAGGACGCAAAATTATTGTCGATACCTATGGTGGAAAAGGAGCGCACGGAGGTGGTGCTTTCTCGGGCAAAGACCCGTCCAAAGTAGATCGTTCGGCTGCTTACGCCGCCCGGCATATTGCCAAAAATATGGTGGCTGCCGGCGTAGCGGATGAAATGCTGGTTCAGCTGGCGTATGCGATCGGAGTAGCCGATCCTGTAGGCGTCTTTGTAGATACGTATGGCACAAAGAAAGTCCGTTTTACCGATGGTGAAATAGCCGGAAAAATAAAAGAGATATTTGACTTGAGACCCGCTGCCATTGAAGATCGTCTCAAACTAAGAAATCCGATTTATCTCGAAACTGCCGCCTACGGACACATGGGAAGAAGTCATCAAAAGAAAATAAAGGTATTTGACACCCCTTATAATGGTCATTTTGAGCATGAAGTAGAACTTTTTACTTGGGAAAAATTGGACTATGTGGA